>JBDLIP010000105.1 GCA_039714795.1 Pseudomonadota bacterium
AGTTTCTCTCCTGACCTCTCATCTTTATAAGCAAAAGTGCTTTCCTGTGCAAATGTTATCTTAATATTTAAATATATCTTTTAGATATTTTTCGAATATTGGAAGTATACTAAAGATGGGTCACTCGTAATTCCTTAAAAAACAAGGTGTTAGAGCCTATCGTGGTTTTGACCATTGCGGTTTTTTTACTTAACTGAAGCTAGTTAGCATCGAATTTTCTGATTAGGAAAAAATCTCCTTACCCACTCAAAACGCAAAAGAGCCTATTTTTTGAACCACGCATAAAATTGGAAGTTGTTTCGCTCGCATTCCTAACCATTCAGCTTCAGCATAGGTTGACAAAGGTGTCTTGGCAGTGGTACGACAAGAAAATGTCGAGGGATTAAAAGCAGTGGAGGAAAACATGTCATCAATGTCTCAAGCGTCGGCACCATTAAAAACTGTGCCATTCATTAATTCTTCAAGTTATACGTTTTGGCAAAAGCTGCTGTTATGTGTTGCAGGATCAGTGGTCCTAACGCTTTCAGCTAAAATTATTATTCCATGTTGGCCCGTAAATGCGACACTGCAAAATTTGGCAGTGATCATGCTTGGAGCCATTTATGGTCGCAAATTAGCAACTTTTTCGGTCTTGCTATACTTGGCCGAAGGAGCATGCGGTTTGCCGGTCTTTACCAGCACACCAATACAAGGTATTGGTCTAGCTTATATGATGGGACCATCTGCTGGCTTTTTGTTTGGATTTATTTTAATGGCATATGCCGCAGGACTTTTGTATGAAAATGGTTGGGGAAGCACCTTATTCAAAGCAGTTATCCTCTGCTTAATCGCAAATTTGGTACTGTATATTCCTGGAATTCTTTGGCTTAGTTTGTGTATTGGCCCTAAAGCTGCGCTAGCCAACGCTACGCTCTGGATTCCTGGGTTTTTGACTAAGATGGGACTGGCTGTGGCTCTGTTTTTACAACTGACTTCATTGAAGGCTCGTTCTTCTACATCGGATATACTCTCGTGAAATCAAAACCTCTAGTTTAATGATAGCGAGAAGCGCGCAGTTTACTTGGGTAAATGAGCACTTCGAGCGTATCAGGAAACAGAGGTTTTGATTGCACTTCAGTATAGTTGACTTTTGAGCGTCAAGGACGTATAAGGGTTGTATGGAGAGAGAATTTTTTATCAGTAATTAGGTACACTATCAATGGCTAACCATAAGAGCTCCTTGAAAAGTATTCGTCAAACTAAGACACGGACTGAGCGTAATCGTTCGCGGGTATCACATATTCGTAGCCGTATACGTTTGGTTGAAGAAGCAATTGCAGCTGGTGAGAAAGCGACAGCTGAGGCAAACTTTCGCAGCATGCAATCTGAGTTGATGCGTGGTGTTCAGCGTAATTTGTTCCATTTAAATACAGCAGCACGCAAACTTTCAAGAACGTGGGCTCGTATTAAAGCGTTATAGGCAGGTTTGTTCTCAAGCTTTTAATGCATAGTCAATGAGAAGTTTTATCGAACACGTGATTTGTCAAGCCGGTGTAGGGCAGTTCAGTGAAAATGTGCTACCTACCATCCTGAACGTTGGTTTCACTGAATGCCCTGAGCCGGTGCTTTTAAAGTTCCGGTTTCTTTTTTTTGGATTAAGATATACTCTTGATGAATCAGAATGTTGAGTTTATGGTAACGAAAAGCGTGCAGTTTACATGGGTAAATTAGCACTTTAGAAGTGTACCAGAAAACCAACAGCTTGATTCAGCTTCGGTATAGTTTGTAAATCGGTCGCCTTAGGGTGTGGTGAATTGGGGAGTAAAGAATGTCATCTCTGGCTGCGGCACAAGTACATGAGAACGTGTCGCCTGAAGGATCGTCTGAAGGAGATTGGATCCATATTCAGCAAGAGTTAAAACTAAAATTGGGAGAAGCAACTTTTAAGAGTTGGGTTCGCTCTTTAGAGTGGCATGAATTTTCCGCTGGCACATTAATATTAAGTGCACCTACGCGTTTTATCCGCGATTGGGTGCGTACGAATTTCCTTGAAGCCATTTTGGCTGTAAGCAGTGAACAGAACACCCAAATTTTGGCAGTTGATATCATCGTAACTCCGAAAGCTGCACCTCAGAACACCAAATTAGGTGAGCTCAGTTCTGCCAAAGAGCAGGCTGAAACCTCAGAATCTTTGGGTGCAACGGATACAAGTCGTCAGGGACTCGAAAAAGTTGGAACGGTTTTTGACTCTCGTTTTACCTTTGACAACTTTGTGGTCGGCAAATCCAACGAATTAGCCTATGCAGCTGCACTTCGTGTGGCTGAATCGGAAAAAGCTTCCTATAACCCGCTCTTTCTATACGGAGGTGTGGGGCTTGGTAAAACCCACCTCATGCATGCTATTGGCTGGCACATCAAGAAAATTCATCCCAAACGGAAAGTAATTTACGTCTCAGCTGAAAAGTTTATGTATCAGTTTATTCGCGCCCTTCGATACCGAGACACGATGGCCTTTAAAGAACAATTTCGATCGGTTGACGTGCTCATGATTGATGATGTGCAGTTTATTGGCGGTAAAGAATCTACCCAAGAAGAGTTTTTTCACACCTTTAATGCTCTTGTAGACCAGAATCATCAAGTTATTGTTTCAGCCGATAAATCACCTTCTGAAATGGAAGGGATGGAAGAGCGCCTCAAATCGCGTTTGGGTTGGGGATTGGTGGCAGATATTCACCCCACAACTTATGAGCTACGCCTTGGCATTTTGCAAGCCAAGGTGGATCAATTTGGGCTTGGTTGTGACAAAAGCGTGCTGGAATTTTTGGCGCACAAAATCTGCTCAAACGTTCGTGAACTTGAAGGTGCCTTAAATCGAATTGTAGCGCACAGTACGCTTGTTGGCCGTGAAGTGTCACTAGAAATGACCCAAGAAGTACTGCATGATATCCTGCGTGCCAGTGACCGCCGTGTAACCATTGAAGAAATTCAAAAGAAAGTCGCGCAACATTATAATATCCGAATTACAGATATGCATTCAGCAAAACGGTTACGTTCCGTGGTGCGCCCTCGCCAGGTGGCAATGTACCTTGCAAAGCGTTTAACTGCACACTCTCTTCCCGAAATTGGTCGTAAATTTGGCGGACGTGATCATACGACGGTTTTGCATGCTGTAAAAAAAGTTGAAGAACTCAAAAAAGCAGATTTTACTCTAAGTGAAGACATTGAATTGCTGGTGCGCACTTTACGGATGCCGTGAGTAACCCCCGTGCTGAATCAAAATGTTGAATCTTATGGTAACGAAAAGCGCGCATTTTACTTGAGTAAATGAGCACTTTGAGTGCGCCAGAAAATCAACAGTTTGATTCAGCTTCAGTAGATCTTTCACATCGGGGCTTTTCCTTTACCTCTTGATGTGGCATATACTTAGAGTCAAGAGATTTTGTGCACAACCAAATAGATGGCGGGACCAATATGCAGTTTACAATTGAAAGAAGTGCTTTATCTAAGGCTTTAAGTCATTGCCAGAGCGTGGTTGAACGACGTACGACATTGCCGATATTGTCGCACATATTGTTTGATGCCGAAGGTGTCAGTGTCAAAATAACCGCAACCGATCTAGAATTGTCCATTGTTGAGACAGTCAGTGCTGAGGTTTCTGAGCCTGGCCGAGCAACAGTTCCCGCGCACCTAATTCACGATATTGTGCGCAAAATGGAAGAAGGGGGCACGATTTCTATGTCACTCGATAAGGCATCGCACCAGCTTTTGCTTTCCTGCGGGCAATCGGAGTTCAAATTGCCGTGTCTTCCTCCTGAAGACTTTCCGGTGATCCAGGCTGGCGATTTGCCTAGCCAGTTTAAGGTACCCTCTCGATTGTTTTTGCGCTTGCTCGAGCGAACACGCTTTGCCATGTCGCAAGATGAAACTCGTTACTTTTTAAATGGAATTTACCTGCATCCTGTAGATGGAAAAGAATTGCGTGCTGTTGCAACCGACGGTCATCGTTTAGCTATGGCCAGTATGCCATTACCTGAAGGTGCTGCTGATTTTGTAGGTGTAATTATGCCACGCAAAACGGTTCAAGAAGTGATCAAGTTGATTACAGAAACACCGGAAGACATCCATGTAGCAGTCTCATCGACACAGATTTGTTTCTCAATACGGCACGCATTTTTGACATCCCGTCTCATTGATGGAGCCTATCCCGAATATGAGGGAGCCATTCCCAGGGGCAATAATCAGATGATGTATCTAAAAGTGGCACCTTTTGCCCAGGCGGTGGATCGTGTGGCAACCATATCTCTCGAAAAATTGGGTGGTATCCACGGGATTCTTGAGGAAGGCAAATTGATTTTGAAAGCCACAGGAGAAATAGCAGGAGCAGCTCAAGAAGAAATTCCGGTTGAGTACACAGGCGAGACAATAAATATTGGTTTTAATGCACGCTATATTTTAGACATTACCCAGCAACTTGCTGACGAAAAAGCACAGTTTGCTTTGGGGGGCGACCATTGTGCTATGGTGATTCGCCCCGCTAATGACAATACTGCATTGTATGTTCTTATGCCGATGAGTGTTTAGTGGAACATCACCTAAATTGAAAACGGCTAGCTCTGTAATGTTATCAAGTCGTGCGAATCAATGTCGCTCGTCTGGAAAACCAGCACACATTTTTAATCACACCCTTTGGCATACCCCACAATAAAAGGTCGAGCGTCCGCCTTGCTTTTTCTGCTCAATAGGTTGCGTGCACTCTTGGCATGGCTCATCTGTGCGACCATACACCTGAAATTGGTGCTGAAAATATCCCAACTCTCCTTCGACCTGAGCGTAATCCCTAAGAGTTGAACCACCAGCTTTAATGGCTTTATGCAATACATCCTGAATGACTGCAACCAAAGCAACTCGCTCAGTATTATTTAATGTACTAGCCTTTTGCCACGGCGAAAGACGCGCTTGGAACAGCGCTTCGCAGACATAGATGTTACCTAAACCTGCAATCAAAGTTTGATCTAACAACGCCGTCTTGAGAGGTTTATTTCTACCGTGAAAAACTTTCTCAAGCATCTCAGCATTAAATTCTGGCTCCAAGGGCTCTGCGCCTAACATCCGCAAAAACCGGTGCTTTGGCAACTCTGATCTGGTACTGACATCCATATATCCAAAACGCCGCGGATCTCGGTAATACACGCGCTCTCCTGATTTTAAGTGCACAACCACGTGATCGTGGGGCGAAGATTCATAGGTTTCATCATGAATGATAAACCGCCCTGACATTCCCAGATGCGTTAGCCAAACTTGATCGCTGTCTAAAAATACCTGGATATATTTTGCACGACGCTCCACATTGTTGATTCGTTGACCCCGCAAGCTTGAAACAAAATCAGTCGGAAAGTCAAAGCGCAAGTTAGGGCGGCGTTGCTCGACCTTGGCAATCGTATTGCCTGCAAAAATAGGGCGTAAACCGCGGCATACTGTTTCTACTTCGGGGAGTTCGGGCATTATTCATGCATACCTTGTCTTAAGATTAATACATCGTATACTACTCATATGAGTCAACCCAAATCAAACGTTCCTTTTGGCTTTCAAGATATCGCCCCAGAAGAGAAAACTCGCAAAGTGCAAGAGCTCTTCAATCGTGTCGCTGAAAACTATGATCTGATGAACGACCTCATGAGTGGTGGAATGCACCGCTTATGGAAACGCCAAATGATCCAAACACTTGCACCTCGTCCAGGCATGAAAATATTGGATGTTGCAGGTGGCACAGGCGATATTGCCTTTGGCATCTTAAAGGCTGAACCCAAAGTTAACGTCACCGTCTGTGATCTCACCCCAGGAATGTTAACTGTGGGAATGAAGCGTGCAAAAGCTTCAATGAAACCAGCACTAAAATGGATTTGCGGCGATGCTGCCAGCCTTCCCTTCACTGATCACTCAGTTGACGCCTACACCATTGCTTTTGGCCTGCGCAATGTCACTGAGATGCAAACAGCTCTTGCCGAAGCGCACCGAATTTTAAAACCAGGAGGTCGTTTCCTATGCCTTGAATTCAGCCGAGTCCAGTATCCCGTCTTAAATGAGCTCTATGAAAAATATGCCTTTGGACTGATTCCTAAAATCGGAGCATGGGTGGCGCAAGATGAGGCTGCGTATCAATATCTGGTGGAGAGTATCGCCCGATTTCCGCCGCAAGAAGAGCTAAAGCAAATGTTAATGAATGCTGGATTTTATCAGGTTAGCTATTCTAACCTGAGCGGTGGCATTGCAGCACTACACGGAGGATGGAAAATTTAGGAGTGGTTTAAAATGGTTCTGTCGCATCTGTTGAGAGTGCCCGTGAAATTTCTAAAAACGAGATTCCTCTGGACACACTACGCCATCAGAGCCATGAAATTTTCAAATGTTGATAATTTAGAGTTGTAACCTGTAATTTGCCCTTTTTGTATTATTCTTATGTTTTCGATTCCTTTAATTG
>JBDLIP010000106.1 GCA_039714795.1 Pseudomonadota bacterium
ACCACTAGGAGATCAACCAATGGCTGACGCCAACATACTATATCTCGTCCCTATTTACCACCAAAAGCGCTGCTGTGTGCCACAAGTTTGCTTATTTCGTATTCTTGTGGCAAAAGTCTGCGGCGCAGACGGTGGCCTCCCAGGACTTGAGCATTTATGTAGCTATGTCATTGGGGTGCGTGGTGCTTTTCGTTACGGCCAGTCCCGGGGAACAATTGTTCCCCGGGGCGTTTATAATAAGGCCCTAAGGAGAAGGAGAAAGAACCATGCTTTTATTGAATAGAGTTAACCTAATTGGCAAAATAGCAGATGATCCACGTGTTTATTTCACGCCTAACCACATTCGCATTATGAGTTTTGAACTTGTAACCGACTCAGACAAAAGTCTTTCCAGGCCGCACCACGTGGTTATTGAGGATCCATTGATCATCGAGTATGCCCATACATACTTGTTTGCAGGTTCTGTTGTATGGGTTGAAGGACAGCTTGAGTATTTTTGTAGTGCTCATGACAATAGCAAAGATGTTTGGATTGTTGTGTCTAGAAAGCACGGAAGATTGCATCCCCTCATGCAGTAACTCAGTATGCATTAATCCAGGGCTGTTAAGTGAAAATGTGCTACTATTAACCTGAGTTTTGGATAAGAGGTCTTTCTGCCTACGGGTCGTCATCCCAAACGTTGCTTTTAGAACTATACTGAAGTGAAATCAAGACCTTTGTTTCGTGCGACTATCAGTCGCACATTCGGAAAATCAGCGTTTAGGATGACGGCCGTGTTGGCTTCACTGAACAGCCCTGATTGGGAAATCGTTTATTGGATTTGCGGGTTTTTGCAAGAGCAAATTTCGCGTCTCTCAAAAACCCTCATTTTGAGAGACGAGGATTACCTCACACGCCCCCAACGATTCAGCGGGTGCTGCTTTGCTCTCTGGCTTCAACGATTTTGGCTTGATCGAGAAGAGTACCGTCTTCACTCTTTGCCAGATAGTTACATATCCTTGCTTTTGAGGGTGTTATAGGTAGCTTTGTTGTTTGCTCTTGGGGTTCAATTGTAAGTTCGTCAATTCCATCTTGTGTGGCTTTTTTGAAGCGTTGCATGACAATCCAGCGACGCCCTTTAGTGTCGGTAATTGGTTGAAAGGGATCGTCATGATTGCGCTTGGCATTGAGTATCTTTTTAAAGTCAGCAACACTTGGACACTGTGACTCCTTGGGGATAACTCCTAAAGATGACGAAGAGTAAATCAGTCCAGTCGAAAGGATCAAGCAGAGGTTAAAACGGCGTGGCATAATGGATTTTTCCCTATTTCATTTTCAAAATCGTGGGGCAATGTTAGCATGCAATTCAATGTAAAACCACTGTTGGCTGTTTTATTCCTACCAATTTAGTTATAATAACCACATGCAACCAACTGGAACTCTACCCTTGCAAGATTGGATGATGTCGCTGGCGTCAAAGGCCGTCATGCAGGCGTTGATGGCCGAAGGAGGTATTGCCAGATTCGTCGGAGGCTGTGTGCGTGATGCTGTGGTGGGCCGCTCCATCAGTGATATTGATATCGCTACTACCGAGTCGCCGTCGGTGGTGATGCAATTGCTAAAGGAATACAAGGTAGTGGGAATAGGGGCTTCACACGGATCCATTCTTGCAGTGGTTAAGGGTGTTCCCTTTCACATCACAACACTTCGAGCAGATGTGGAAACCTTTGGCCGGCATGCCCGTGTCAGCTTTGTTGACGACTGGAAGGAAGATGCTAAGCGCCGGGATCTGACATGCAATGCACTTTACCTGGATTTGGATGGCACTTTATATGATCCGTGCGGAGGAGTTGAAGATTTAAAACAAGGGCGGGTGCGATTTATCGGCGATGCCGCTGAGCGGATTCGCGAAGATTACCTGCGCGTGCTGCGCTATTTTCGGTTTCAGGCGATTTATGGAACTTACCCACCAGAACTAGAAGCTTTGGAGGCTTGTTGCCAAGCCAGTTCTGGTTTAAAACAGCTTTCTGGTGAGCGGATTTGGTACGAGCTAAAACGCCTGTTACAGGTAGATTCTCCAGTGCGAGTTCTGCAACAGATGTGGTCTTGCAACGTTTTTGCAGTTTTGTTTCCCTATTTGCATTTGGATGGTACCTCATTTCTGGCACTTGAACGTTTGGTGACTCTTGAGCACCAGATGCATATGCAATCTGATGCGCTTAGGCGTTTGGCTTGTATGATTCAAGGCAATCGCGCAGTGGCTGAGCGAATCATCGAGCGGCTTAAGTTTTCTCGCAGTGAAAGCAAACAATTGCTAACTTTGACTCGGATCTTGCGCAATCCACCCAATATTGACGATCGCAAAACCATGTATACGTTATTGCACAAACATGGTGCCACCCTCTATCGTGAGATTGCCCTGTTACTGGCAGATCAGCAAATCAATGTGCCGTTAGATCAAGCACCTATTTGGTTGCAGCGGCATTTTGACTCAGCAGAGCATTGGTGGTCGCCAGAGTTGCCGGTTAGGGGATCGGACATCATTGAGTTAGGTGTGCCGCGCAGCCCCAAAGTCAGCCAACTGTTGAAAGAGCTGGAAGACTGGTGGCTGGAAAATGGATGCCGGCCAACGCGAGAGAAGTGTTTGGCTTGGTTGCAAGAGCGTATTTAACCTGAGTTTTGGATAATAGATAACTGCACTTTCTACCCGCAGGCTGTCATCCTCATCCCGAACGCTGATTTTCCGAGCATGCGACTGAAAGTCGCACGATTTGAAATCGTTTCATGATGACTATTGTGCAACAAAATGCACAATAGTCAAGACTTTTTCGCAAACCACTGCACAAAAGTCGAAAATTCTATGGGACGATTGTAACTTAAAAGCCAATGGCTCTAACTTAAACTGACCTTAGCAAGCTACCGCTGCTTTAGTAGGTATATTTGCTGCAAAAAAATGGATAGCTTCAGAGTCAGACTCGAACGTATGCAAGCGCCAGGCCGATGCATCAGCAAAAAAGGCGCGCAGCAGTTGATTGTTGAGACCATGCCCGCATTGCAGGCCTTCGTAGCGACCCTGGATGGGGGCTCCGGCTAAATAAAGATCGCCCACTGCATCCAGTATCTTGTGGCGTACGCATTCGTTCGGATAACGAAAGCCTTCTTTGTTGAGCACGCGGCTTCCATCAATCACTACCGCGTTGTCAAGGGAGGCTCCTTTGGCAAGACCAGAAGACCAGAGTTTTTCCACATCTTGCATAAAACCAAAAGTACGTGCGCGCATAATTTGCGCTTTAAAGGTCGCTACATTCCCTTCATAGATATAGTTTTGTGGGAGTAAATCAGCGCAGCCATCAAACTCATGGGTTGCGGCTGCAGAAAAGTGGTTTGCTGGGTGGAAAGTAACATAGCGTCTGTCATTTCCACCTATGGCATCTCCATGCACCGTTACTGATTTTAAAACTTCAATCACTCTCCTGGGAGCAGATTGTTCTTGAACACCCACCTTTTCAATAAGATGCACGAATGGCGCTGAACTCCCATCCACGATAGGCACTTCAGTTCCAGAAACCTCTAGGCGAGCATTATCGATTTCGCAGGCATAAAGAGCAGCCATAATATGCTCAATGGTGCGAACATGAACCCCTGCCTCATTTGCTATACAGGTACAAAAATGTGTATCCACCACCCGATCCCAGCGGGCTGGCACCACGTTGTTCTTGTCTTTAACATCCGTGCGCACAAAGGTAATGCCACTGCCTGCGGCAGCTGGATAAATGGATAAGTTGATACATTCACCAGAATGCACACCCAACCCATCAAGGCTCACCACCGATTGGATGGTCTTTTGTGGCATTTTGTTCGGGAGTACGTCGTTTAGTGGTGGTTGCATTGAGATCCGTAGGTTGAAAATAAAAACTCTCACCTTCTACTGTATAAGATCACAGGAACAAAGAACAACTGTTGTTATGTTACAGTTTGTTGCCTTGGGAGAAATATTTTTTCGATATAAATTAACAGCGATTTTTTTTATTGACAATGAAGTTCTTACCTATTAAGAATACGGAAGTTTTTTGTATTAAATTTGTAGAGGTTAAAGTAAGTGAAAAAACTCTTAGTTACATTATTTGTGTTAGTAATTTTAGCTACCGGTGGCTACACGGGCCTTTGGTTTTACAATGCTCAGAACATGCAGCAAGAAGTCGAGTCTCAAATAAAGCAAATCAACGAGATACTTGGAATATTAGTTGGTGGCTCGATTACATATTCATCACTCGAAACAACTGGCTTTCCTTTTGCTATTACCTTGAACGTGCATGATCCAAAACTTGATGCGTTAGGACATCAAGTTCAATCAGATATTGAAAGAATTTCTTTGAGCACCAATGCGCTGGGAACAAATTACAGTCTTACATTCCATGGTGATATGTCCCTTAAAGTGCCTTCTTTTACTCAAAACTCTGATGACTCACTTGCAGTCGTTTCAAAAGGAAGTGATTCTGTATATAACGTGCATTTCAACAAAGGATCAATGTTCAAGGCGCTATCTGCTTTTGTGTTGGGGAAACTTTCCTTGAAACCTTGGAATAGGCAAGATTTTAGTCTTGAGATGTTTGATTCTTTCTCGATGCAGACCGGGGTTGCAGAACTCATTGATAAAGAACAAATCCAAGCTCTATATCAACAAGACGCACTTATGATCAATGTTGATCTCAATAAACTAGATGAAGATAGCCATGAAATATCATTTCAAGGGGACATGAAGAACGTCGAATTCACTAAGCATTTTGATGCATTCTATGCTCAAATTTTAACTGCTCTTGGTAACCTTGAAAACCAACAACAGCAGAATTGGTTGGCACAAATTAGACCCATTCTAACATCTGCGGATCCGAGTTGGCATGGCAAACAAAATATCTCTTGGAAGGTGCACTATAAAGGAATAACCAACTTTTTCCAGCCGTTGGCGGGAGAGGCACAACTAACTTTAGATATTGAGAACTTTGACTTACAAAGCGATCTGGGAACAGGGACGCTTAAAGGCTTGATAGATGCTACAGTGGGCCCGCAGTGGATGCCACAAAATGCCTCTGTAAAAATTGATACAACAAGTAAAATTACTGCAAAATATGACGATTTCATGAAAATTATGGTTAGAGATATCTTGACCGGAATGATAGAGACTCAAAAATCCTCAGAAGCTGTCCATGAAGTTCAGATATTACAAAAAATTCTTAAAGGCGTAGAGGTACTTGCGCCTAAACTCTCCGAGTGGGGGGAGAGCAGATTGATCGTTGACGGAGCTTTTGATGGCAACACTCAAGAAATCCAGCTTGAGCACTTAAGTTTTACCTCTGACTTCTATGGCTTTGAGGCAAAGGGTAAATCTAAGCTAAATGGGGCTGCTGAGTGCCAGCTCCAGTTTACGCTCAATAACTACCGAAGGTTCACGCATGACCTGATACAATATGCTCGTAAGTGGATGAGTGTGCTAAATGGGGGCAATCCTGATTCCCATGTTATCACACCAGAAGTTGCAACAGCGATTGTTGATTTCTTGCAAAGAATTGCTGTACTTTCAGGTAAAAAACAGCAAAATGCTGTATTTGAAATTATCTACAGTCCTGAGCCTTATAAATTGCAAATCAACAACCGAGATTTTGAAGAGCTTGCTGCTGCGTTTAAAGAACTACTGCCAACCATGCCGCCATTATTTCAGGAGGCAACACCTGCGGCTACTTCATAGAAGGGTATGCTACAACGGCACTAACTTAAGCAACCTGAGTTTTGGATCAGAGATAACTGTACTTTCTGCCCGCAGGCCGTCATCCCGGACTTGATCCGGGACAGGATCTAATTATTTTTTTGCAAATCATAAAAATGGGATCTGGATCTCGTAAGCATTTGGGATTCATTGGCCTTACGGTCATGAATTCCAAATGCAACGTCCAGGATGATGGCGGTGCGAGCTGAATGGTTACACTCAGGCTAAATTAAGGCGTTCG
Organism: Pseudomonadota bacterium; assembly: GCA_039714795.1. Classification (NCBI taxonomy): domain Bacteria; kingdom Pseudomonadati; phylum Pseudomonadota; species Pseudomonadota bacterium. Next base: position 5,982 of record JBDLIP010000106.1, read on the forward strand.
TTGTTGTAGCGCATTGATGTACGTTATTTTGGGAGTTCTATATGCTTGAAATTGTCATGTTTAACTGGGAACTCATGCATATCGTGCATAACATTCCCCAACGAATTACATAGAAATTAAATTAAATTTACTGTTGCTTCATCAAGAAATTTGCGCTAGCCTGTATCTTAAGTCGTGACGCAACGGGTGCTGAAACCACCAGAAGCGCCACTAACCATGATCGATCTAACCGAAGGAGATCAACCAATGGCTGACGCCAACATACTATATCTCGTCCCTATTTACCACCAAAAGCGCTGCT
>JBDLIP010000107.1 GCA_039714795.1 Pseudomonadota bacterium
TGCAATACTACGTGCTTTTTGTAGACTGAAAACGGCCGGTATCCCTTTGTAGATAAGGATTTAAGCAATATATGATGACTATTTCATGAGGTAGCCCTGGATAGCATGCCGATTTACATAGCCATTACACAAAATTTTCGTTATCATTTAAAGAGAAACGAAACAGAAAGAAGGATGCTTCTTGAACCCTTCTCAACCCAAAACGGTTAAATATCTAGAACTTGAAGACAATCGATTATTGCCGCAATTGTTTGGCGATAAAGATCGTCACCTGGCAGTGATCGAAAAAGAATTAACGGTGGTAATTGTTGCACGCGGCAACCAGCTGGTGATTACTGGACGAAAGAACGACACAACTGCCGCTCAAATTACGCTTCATAATTTGTACCACCGACTCAAGCAAGGCCTTGAAATCACTGAGGTCGACGTGCGTACAGAGGTACAACTCGCCCGACCCACAACAACAAGTGGAACTGGACCCTTTCAAGAATCTGCCATCGGAACAGTGCGGTTGGAAACACGCAAGCGAGCCATCATGTCTCGTTCTCCCGGTCAAGCAGAATACCTTAAACTCCTCAAAGATCATGAAATGGTGTTTGCAACAGGACCTGCAGGAACAGGCAAGACCTACTTGGCAGTTGCTACTGGGGTCTCCATGTTGTTGAAAGGAAAAGTTGATCGCATTATCCTCTCCAGACCAGCCGTCGAGGCAGGAGAACGCCTAGGCTTTTTACCGGGGAATATGCAGGAAAAGATCGATCCCTATTTGCGTCCGCTCTACGACGCTTTATTTGACATGGTTCCCCCAGAGCAAGTTCATAAGTACATGGAAAATGATGAAATCGAAGTGGCTCCCCTTGCTTTTATGCGGGGACGAACCCTGTCAAATTCCTACGTTATATTGGATGAGGCCCAAAACACAACAAGTGCCCAAATGAAAATGTTTTTGACAAGAATGGGGGAAGGGTCTTATATGGTAATTACAGGAGATTTGACTCAGGTGGACCTTCCCCATGGTCAGACCTCAGGTCTTAGAGATGCCGTAAACGTACTTAAAGATGTCCCAGACATCAAGTTTATTCATTTTGATGAAAGTGATATCGTAAGGCACAGGATCGTAACTCAAATCGTAAATGCTTATGAAAAAAAGACATAAAAAGAAACCAAAACCTCTGGATTATCTGGACATTGAAATCACCTTGCAAGAACAACGCTGGATGAAAGTCATTCCAAGCTATGACGAAATCGTGTCCAACCTGGCCCAAAGAACTTTAAAAATTGCTCTTGCAGACAATTTGAAGTCAACCTTGGAACTCAGCATTGTGCTAGCAAATGATGAGTTTATCCAAAAACTTAATCACATCCATCGCAATAAGGATCAACCAACGAATGTACTTGCCTTTCCCAATCTGGAAGATGCACAATTGGCTCTTGACACACAATCTGAAGTACAACCATCTTTAAGCTTAGGAGATGTAGTGCTGGCTATCGAAACACTTGAAAAAGAGGCTCTGCTGCAGCATAAATCATTGATCGATCACTTCTCACACCTGCTCGTGCATGGCATTCTTCACTTACTTGGCTTTGATCATCAAACGCAAACGCAAGCTGATGCAATGGAAACGTTGGAGATCAAAATTTTGCACTCCCAAGGGATAAAAAACCCTTATGCCCTAACAAACCAGACAGAAGAGGATACTCTGTGAACATTACCTTTAAATCTCTCGTTTCCAAACTTTGGCCTTTCAAAAAACTGGAAGGTGACGGTTCCATTCGTGACACCATCGAAGAGCTGATTGAAGAAACAGAAGAAGTCGATACGTCTCTTAATACAGAGGAGAAGAAGATCATTGCCAACCTGCTACGGCTCAAGGATGAAGCCGCTGATGATATCTGCACCCCTAGAGTGGATATAACAGCTGTGGCCTTGGGCACTTCGTATAAGGATCTCACACAACTGTTTGCTGAAAAAGCAGTCACGCGCATGCCGGTTTATCGAGATACCTTGGACGACGTTGTGGGATATATCCATATCCGGGATGTTCTTGCAGGAAGCGTAGACTGCCAAACGGTAAATTATGAAGAAATTCTACAGGAAGTTCTCTTCGTTGCTCCCTCAATGCGCCTGATGGACCTGCTGCTACAAATGCGTGCCACACGGATCCCTATGGCAATCGTTGTCGATGAATTTGGCGGTGTTGACGGGTTGGTCACTGCTTGGAATATCATCAATGAAATCATAGGAAACATTGAAGAACTGGACGGTGAATTTCCTACAAAAGCATCACTCACACGTATGTCTGACGGTTCGTTCCTGATTAGTGCCCGAATGGATATTGAAAACTTTGAAGCGGAATTTGGACCCGTTTTGAATGAAGAAGAGCGCAGTGAGGATGAAATCGATACCGTTGGCGGGCTTGTTGTTTCACTTGCTGGACGAGTTCCAGGCATTAAGGAAATCATTCCGCACCCAAATGGTATTATTACCTTTGAAATCCTTGAGGCCGATCCCCGGCGTGTTAAACGTCTTAGAGTCCGTTTGCCTGCTAAAACAACACCAGAATAACTGGAACACTCAACAAACAACGGCAGTCATTTCGGCCAAATAGCTGGACGAAACGGTCAAGAACGCTTAAATATAGGGTATACGTTTGTTCTAGAAAGAGTTCACAATCGATGGCACCCACATACCATGCAGGAACATGGGCATCTTATCTCGAAGCACTGACTCTTGGCGCTCTTACAGCACTGGCGCTTCCACCCATTGGTGGAGTTCCAATCCTATTCCTAACTTTTCCGCGTTTTTTGAAACTCTTTTCTCTTCAATCAGGATCGAATTCCAGGCAGGCTTTCTTTATTGGTTGGTGGTTTGGTTTTGGTTTCTTCGTTGCAGGGCTTTACTGGATTGCTTTTTCATTGCATGTAGATCTACAACGATTTTTCTGGCTCATCCCGTTTGCTGTGCTTGGCATTCCAGCAATTTTGGCAATATATATCGGACTGATCACGCTTATAACGCGCTTTCTCAGAGTACAGGGTTTGTCACGATGTCTGCTATTTGCAGTGTTGTGGACGGGGTTTGAGTGGATTCGCGGCCACTTCTTTTTTGCCTTTCCTTGGAACTTGATTGGCTATAGTTGGGACCGATTTCCTTCGTTTTTGCAACTTGCAGCATATGTGGGAATCTACGGTGTTAGCTTGGTTACTGTTTTTCTGGCAACGCTACTAAACCTCTGGGACGAGTGGAAAAATCGAAAGCTCGCTCGATCGCTGATGACCACAGCATTTGTACTCAGCCTTATCATATGGGGGATAATAGGGTCGATGCGTTTGTATGATTCTGCTCCATCTAAATTTTCTACCAAATCCACAATGATCCGACTTGTCCAACCTAACATTGAACAAAAAATCAAATGGCGCCGTGATACGGCCCAAGCACAATTCCAGCACCTACTCAAGCTTACAACTCAACCAGCAGATGACCTTTGGAACAAACAACCTGATATCATTGTTTGGCCCGAGTCTGCTGTTCCTTTTTTCTTAGATGAAAGCCAGCATGCCCTAAATATCATTGCCAACGTTCTTCCAGATAATAGTATTTTGATCACAGGTGCTCCCAGGCGAACATTTGGTGAGCCAAAACCCTTCACATTGTGGAACAGCGTCTTTGCCATTAATCATCAGGGGGAAATTGTAGGAGTTTATGACAAGTTTCATCTGGTGCCATTTGGAGAATATCTACCACTGCGAAAGCTTTTGCCGACCATTCCCAAAATCACCGAGGGCACGATTGATTATAGCGCAGCAAAGGGCCCACAAACTCTCGAACTGCCGGGATTACCTCCAGTTAGCCCTCTGGTTTGTTTTGAAGGAATCTTTCCTAGTGAAGTCACTGCTACACAAGGACCTAGACCAAAATGGCTGCTCAATATCACCAATGATGCCTGGTTTGGGTATACCTCAGGTCCCTTTCAGCATTTTGCCAGTGTAAGAGTACGGGCAATTGAAGAAGGACTTCCCCTGATTCGCGTTGCAAACTCTGGAATTTCTGGAATTATTGATGCTTATGGCAGAGTTATCGCCACCTTAGGCTTAAACAAAAACGGAGTTTTAAACGTCCTACTTCCTCCTCCCATTAAAGAACAGACTTTCTATGGTCGTTTTGGAGATCTTATTTTGGTAAAGCTCATAGGCTTACTGCTCATCTTAAGCTTATTGGTTCGGCGTTTTAGATGATGCCAAATCCTCCTCAACGTTCTCAACGTTTTTATGGTCGCCGCAAGGGGCGCCCCCTTAGCACAATACGCAAGCAGCTTCTTGAAGATTTGTTGCCAAAGTTATGTATATCCATTCCAGAAAATGGAGATATCAATCTGAATGCCTTGTTTGGGAATAAAAACGTTTGGCTTGAAATTGGCTTTGGTGGCGGCGAACATCTGGCAACCCTTGCCCAGCGTCATCCAAGCATTGGTTTTGTAGGGTGTGAAGCCTACCTAAACGGTGTCACTTCCCTGCTCACCCATGTGCACAATAATTCGTTGGACAACGTGCGTATCTATCCTGATGACGTACGACCTTTCCTGAAACGCATTGCCCCTAAAAGCATTGAGCGAATCTTTGTGCTTTTTCCTGATCCGTGGCCGAAAAAACGGCATCACAAACGCCGAATTATTTGCGATGAGCAGATACAAGAATTTACTCGAATCCTAAAAGCAGGTGGGCAAATTGTCATCGCGAGCGACGATCCAGATTATGTACAATCCATTCTAGAAATCATGGAAGGTGTCAACAAGCTACAACTGGTCAGTCATGTCCACACACCACCAACAGATTGGGTAACAACACGTTATGAAAAACGCGCTAGAAGGTTGGGAAATACATGTAGTTATCTGATGTACACCCTGAATTCCCACAGCTTTTATAACTAGGTCTTCGCAGGTAGATCGATATCAAGTTTCTTCAGAAGTTCTCGTTGCGGCTTGGTAACCTCGACTCCCGGAAATTGTAACTAACCTGAGTTTTGGATAAGGGAAGAATTTTCTTATCCTCCACGGGCCGTCATCCCGGCCTCCATTTTTCCCCAGCTCGCCAAGAGCTGGATTGGAAAAATGAGTGAGCCGAGATCCAATTTTTTAGTTTATGATTGACAAAAAATAATTAGTATTTTATTCATCAAATTCTAGTAGTATTAACCCAAGTTCAGAGAAAAGTGCTTCGAAAACCTCAAAAATCGCCTAATTTCAAAAAAAATTATTGAAAACAAAGGGCTTCGAGGCGCCGGAGGTTCAAAATAGTGACACAAAATTTGCAGATGGCATTGACTTTCCCTGGCGCCTTTGTAACACTGACTTGTTATGTATATTCGTCAAGTTACACAGACCGCCAAAAAGACTGGCAAGAAGTACCACACCTATCGCTTGGTAGAGGCAGTGCGCACCGAGCGTGGAGCACGCCAACGGTTGTTGCTGAATTTGGGCCTGGATCGACAACTAAAGATCTTGGGTCTAAACCCCATACAAACAGCAACCGCCATGGGCACGATTATTGGACGCATGTTGCACCCAGGCAGTGAGCGTGCGACACACAAATGGCTCCAAGAGAAGAGTGGTTTAGGTGAGCTTGTCGATTATGATTTTAACCGTTTGTCACTTGATAAGCTTTACAAGATTTCTGCGCTGCACCCCAAAAACTGGACAGTTGAATAAGTGAGTTTTTCAGCCCCTGGGTTTGTTGTATAACCGTAACAATTCAGGAGAATGAAAATGGG
>JBDLIP010000108.1 GCA_039714795.1 Pseudomonadota bacterium
TTATTCATGCCCCTAGGTTCGTCCGGCAGCACGGACGGTTCCCTCCATGCTCATATGAACATGTGGAAACAACTCTCAAAAGCAACTTCGTGTCGCACCTTGGCACTGACCAAAACCCGATCTATTGGAGAAGATCAAGTAATGGCTGACGCCACTGTACACCATCCTTATCTACAACACCACAATTTCTTGTGGGGCTCTCCTATGTCATGGCCCTGCGAGCAGCAGCGTTTTGTTGATTGTTATATTATTAGTCTATGTTGTGATTATGAGTTGCAAGCTTATGTTTTAAGGCTTGTTGAGTCTTGGCTTGTTGAGTCTTGGCTTGAGTTTGTAGTTGCTGGTGGTCAAGGATGGTGGGAGCGGCAACAAAGTTGGCGTTACTGGGTTTTGGGGCATGTTGGTCTTGGGGTTTCGGCCCCTGGGCCCATGTTTTTTAGATATTTCTACAAAACAAACTACCAATATTGCAATTTCCCAGTTTTGCTATGGCTTCGTGCTGTAGCAAAAACAGGAATCCACTGTCTTTTTAGGTGCTATTGTATTGATAGTGGTGGCCGTGGATTCCTACCCTCCCAAAAGCCACAGGGGTCTTTGACCTCTGTGGCGCATTTATCAACAAAACAAAAGGAGTTATCAGGATGAATCGTGTTAGTTTAATAGGTTATCTCAACGACGAACCACAAATTATGGCAGCCAAAACCACTTATGAACACATTGTGCTGGATGTCGTCACTCGTGATCTTTGCTGTGATATTTGTGGAATTCAACGCCCAATGCGCCGGGAGCACAAGGTGATCATTATTGATGAAATAATAAAAGAGTACGTGCAGCTATTTATGCAAAAAGGCAGTAATGTCTTCATCGAAGGTCAGCTGGGGCATGTTTCTAATACGCAGCCCGGTAATGGAAACCTGCCTGAGACTGTCATTAATGCCGAAATCATTGTTGGCCCCCCTTATGGTTGTTTAAGGTGTTTGCATGAAAAACCTGTAACGGAGTTTTCTGAGTAATAAATGGTTTGCATTTCCAGCAATTATGGCTTATTTATCAATTAACTGTGTGTTTGTGTATGGTAAATGTAGCAGATAATCTGTTTGGATATCTCTGGATCTACCGATGGATGTTAAAACAGTGATACTGCAATAGGCAATAGTGGAGAATCAACAATGAGTGAACAATCGGATGTAAATGCGGGGTTACAACAGCAAATACGCGAGCGTATGCTTGATAAAAACCTGTCTGTTGCAGCCCTTGAACGCAAAGCTGGATTACGTATGAGTGCTGTACGCAATATTTTACGCGGGCAGTCTAAACGTCCTAGTGCAGAAAACCTACGGGCTATTGCCAAGACTTTAGAGTGTTCGATTACTGATTTGATTGGCCCAGAGCCAGAAGCAGCAGCAGCCCCGCCTGAGCCAAAAGGTAGCTCGATCCGTTTTACAGAGCCACAATTGCTTCTCGATAGCAGTAAGATAATCGTAGAGATACTTAGCAGCAAAGATCACAGCTTGACGGTCGAAAATGTGCTTGATCTGATAGGGCAAGTTTATTTATACTCGGCGCAAAATCAAGAAAGTGAGATAGATACCAGGTTTGCCAACTGGGTCGTTGATCAGGCTATTTAAGTACAGGCTGTTACAACGGTAGCGGCAGTCCGTTGCTGTCCAAATACCGCATGATATCTATTGTACGTGGATGCTGCACGCCAAAATGAATAATTTGTTTCTTGAGGTACTTGTGGGTGATGGCTGCTTTTTTTAGAGCTATCCCGAGCATTGCCAGAGATTTGTAGAGTGAGCTGACTTCATCAATCTGCTTGTGCAGCAACACGGATTCATAAATTGCCTCTGATGCTTGGTAAGCATCAAGAGCTTGAGAGAGTTTGCCAAGCTCAACAAAAACATTCCCCAAAACTTGATAGGCAAAAGCTTGACGTCTGTTACGCCCAGGACCTCCATAAAAATCATCATAGGTTTTGATAGCTGATTGAATCTTGGCAAGGTGAGAGGTGTGGGCTGGGGTTGCATTCATAAGCACCACAATACTCCGAGCCACCATTTCGTTATCATCTGTTTTGTAGATGTTGAAGGCTTTACGATAAGCAAGTTCAGCAGCTGTTACGCTTTTCTTGCTATTCATTCTGCTAAGAATATCGGCTTTGATAATATCTGCAAAAACGAAGGTGTCCTTAAGAAGTTTGTTGCGCTGCATAACTGCAAAAATTTTTGCTAGCGTCGAGAGGGCGTTTGCAAACTCACCCCTATCAATCCAATATTGAGTGAGCAGAAAATTATAACTGCCAATGGATTCATCGTCTTTTTGCTGCTTTAAAAATGATTTTGATTCTTGTAATAATTGCTCTGTTTCTTCTATTTGTCCACGAAACAGATAATAAAATCCCAAGTTGTTTGTCAGGGTCATGACTAATTCTTTGTTACCAACGTCACTTTGAACATTTTTTAAGTAATCTTTGGCAGTCAAGGCTTCTTGAATTGCCATACTCAAGTTTCCCTCAGTAAACGCCAACATACTGCCAAGATTTGCCAGGCGTGCAAGTTCTAAGTCCTCCAGCTTCGCCTTATCAAGATCTTTTTTTACTCTGTGATAAAGTTCTCTTGAGCCCTGATAATCTCTTAGGTAATAGCAGCTGTAATAAATTATCTTAATTTGCAGCTTTAGCAATTTTTCTTTGTCTGACAATTGCTCAATGTCGGCATTTTTGGTAAAAAACAAAAAGTGCTGTAGTAAATTAGCATCTGCACTAAACAATTGCGCTACTTTACTAATTTCTCTATCAAGCATTTGATGGAAAGCACGTATCCCCAACTGGTAAACTTTTTGATGCGTTGCTTGATCAATGCTACTTTGAATAACCTGGCGCAAGATTTTGTGCATTGAATACGAGGTTTTACCATTGTCATAGCAGTTGAGCAGTGATTGTTGGACCAGTACGGCAATGGGTGAAAACAGGCTATTTTGTTGACCTATTTCATGATTGAGCTGATTGATGATTGCTGAGCTGATGTCTGCCGCATCAAGGAGAGAGAGCAGACAAACCAGCAAATAAGCCTGCTGGTTTTCTGATCTGATCTTTTCCAGAGTTATTGTCGTTGATTGTTCAAGAGCCGCACAATCGTATTCTCCGCTATCATTGTTTACCAGTCGCATTTTTTTTCTCGAGAAAAGCCTTTTTGCTGCCTGAGAGAATAGGTTTTTGTAGCCTTCAATGTCAATAGATTTGTCATTGTTTAGGGTGGCAACAGCTAAGTTAAGCACAAAAGGATGCAACTCAAGAAACTTGGCTAGATCCTGCAACGCAGCTTTTTTTGTACGTTCTTGTCAGTTTGAGTTGCAAGAAAGCTAAGGCCTCGCTTTCAGTAAAAACCCCTAAAGGGATGACAGATTCACATATTTTGGTATTGTTTGAAGTGATCAAAACATGTTTGGTCCGATCCCCATGCGTTTCTGGTAATAAGTCATAAAGGGTTTGTCGGCTACGAACATCGTCAAGTACTAACAGCCAGGTTTTATTGGTCTTTCTTAACTTTTCCCGGACCAGAAACATCAACTGGTTTGAGGAAACGTCTCGCAGTTGCGTGTGAAGATCAGTTTTGCATGCATCCCCTTGAAAAGGGTTACTTAAAGCGTTCCTTGGCAAATTATCCAGGGCAACTAGCAACTCAAGCAACTGGGATTTCAGATCATTGGCCAGGTTGATAACCCAAACAATGTTGTAGTCTTGGTATTTCAGTCTGGCATAGTGTAGGGCTAGGCAGGTTTTCCCAACCCCTGGAGCTCCGACAAGGGCTACTCTACCCTCTTGGTTCAAGATTTTCTCTATCTGTGCTTTCTCCTCGCCCCGGCCAATGATTTTGTTGATGGCGACTTTGAGATTCCAGGTTTCAGGAACTTGCCGTTTTTCCGAAACAGCCAAACTTGGTTGCGTAGGAATCGCAAGACAGACAAGCATCAGAGTAATAAATACCGGGGAAATCAGTACAAGAAAAATAAACATCAGAGACAATTGACAACAAACTTTGTAGCTTCCTGCTAACATTGGAATCCCGCCATACCCACTACTTGTCTCCAAACAGATTAACAACGTTGCCGGCAAGAATGGGATCGGGAACTTTAATCTGCCGAGGTAATGTGATAACCGTCTCGTTATTACCATCTTTGTTTATATTCCTAGCGCAAGTTGCCGCTAATTTATTCTCGATTTTCTCAAGCTGTTGGCAGGTAAGAACCAGAGCTTGCAAGGCTATCCTATTATTGTCTGGCTTGAGAGAATATTCATCAGCATAACCGGTATCGGTAAAGGTTAGCTTGAGTAATTTTTGGTCGCCAGCGATGCTAATTTCTAGGCTTGCATCCTGAGGCAGGCGGGCCAAACTACGACCAAACACATTGAGCAGTAACAGCTGTAGCAACAAGGCATCGGTTTTGATGTAAGGGTCAATCGGTTTTGCGATAATATCCACCTGCAACGCCTTGTGGTAGATATCACTTGAAAAGCACTGCTTAATTTCATCCAGCATTTGTTGCACGTTTATTGTTGCAAAGGCATTGTTAAAAACGCCTGTAAAAACATTTTCAAGGGTATGGCAAGTATCAAGTCCTAACTGGGCTAAGTACGGCGTTGTTAAGGATAGTTTACTTTCTCCAGTGAAGGTTTCGGTAAGCATTGCTGCTGATTCTTTGGCTTGGTCAAGCATCAGTGTTTGTCGATCCAGCAACTTAGCATGAATGCTATTTTGCTGCTGGTAGTTGTTAGCGGTCAGTTCCTGGTGTCGCACTGCTCGCTTGCGGGCAAGTTCACTAGCACTACCCCGGTCAAGGGCTGTGTTCAGCCGATTGGCAAAATCCATCCGTTCGGCGTTGCAATCTTGAAATGGTTGGTTCAGTTTGAACCTTTGCAATGAGGTAACCCCTAAAACCACCACAAACGAGCCCAACAAATACAGCAGGAAAGCAAATTTGTTGCCGGCAATAAACCCGTACACACTTTCTGTTGATGAATTGGCTAGCACGATAATCCAGTTTGAATCTGCAACCCTGACAAAATTGCTAAAACCTGGAGCTATCTCAAAGGACTTTTTAAGGGATTCTTCAAGCACCCCATAAGCTTGCTCAGCAATTTTTTGCCTCAAGTGTTTTTTTTCTGGAGCGGCCATATCGATAAAACCCCACGAGTGACCTTGGGTTAAATCATCAATTGGCAAATGCAGCACAATAAAGCTATTGCTTTGACCCAAATGCCTAACCCCCTTAAAAAAAATCAACTGATCATCCTTGGCTTGCATTAAGGTAAATGCTGGAGCATGCATGATGGCATCAATGGGAAGATTATATTTCCCATGCACTACCCCAAAACGACCTACCTGCAAGGTAAGATTATTCCCGGGGAAGCATAACAAAGTTGCAATTCCAGGGAGCTTAAGCGGGGGCGTCAATTGAGAAGTCGAGCTGAGCACCAATTCAATGCTGTTTGTATCTTCAGGATCAAGAACTTCGATCCGGGCGGCCATCGAATGCAACAGGTCCTTGGTATCTTCTACACGTTTGTTGAGACGTTGCTGCAACAACGATAGCCAATCAAGCCGAGACTGGGCCAATTCATGCCAGGAATAAAGGCAATGTCCTACTATCAACAATAGAGAGATGAGCAGCCATGCGCCAATTACCAAACCCCAGGTCTTTGGAAGAGTTGCTTTGGCAATATTGCCTGTAGAAATCGTCATAGCCT
>JBDLIP010000109.1 GCA_039714795.1 Pseudomonadota bacterium
GAGAATTTCTAGTAACATCTTAACCTCCATTTGTTACGGTTAGACAATACTAAAGCTAAATTTTACCTAAAATGCAAGCTTTTACTGAACAGCCCTGTTCTAGAAAAAGGATCCAGGGGATTAAAACCTTGCATATTAAAACCTTCGGATCGGTTATTTTAGATGGCATCTATATGGATCGCTTAAACATGTTGGCAGATTCTGTTATCATCAAAGGAAATACCGAGATTAAAGCCACGGATCAATTCGAAGTTAACAGATTGACGCAAGAAAGTGGCAGCCTAAGTGCTGGCAATGGAACTATTCGAGTACGCGACTTGTATGAAATTAAGTCTGGGGCTGTATTAAATGCTCTAGATAAATTACATGTTATATTTGGGGATTTTGAAAATAACGGTACAGTCAATGCTGATCATTTAACAATTAAACTTATTCATAACATAAGCAAATTAGGAAAGGTGAAGGCGAAAACACTGATGTTCGATTTGGCAGATGCGGTTGATGTAGATTGGTTGTTCCAAAATGCCGATTTACGCGGTTTTAGTATCCTGAACGTGAATGGGAATAATTATTCCAGCATAAGCGAGTTTAGTTCTAGTAGGTATTCATTTGAATCGGATGAAGATTCTTCTGATTCATTTGGATCTTTCCCTCATGCATCTGAGCCGTCGCATCATACATTTGGATCTTTCTCTGATCCATTTGGATCTTTCTCTGATCCATTTGGATCTTTCTCTGATCCATTTGGATCTTTCTCTGATCCATTTTTTGGATTTTCCCCCAGTCATGTATTACGGGGAGCACCTAGCAGTCCATTTATAACTGGAGGAGGTGGAAGCAGTTTTGGTTCAGGCCACACGCGTTTCCCCTCTGCCCCCTCAAAACCTAAACCAAATGAATCTGCACCCCAATGGCAAGATACTTTTAGGCTTAAAGGTGGACAAACGATTACACGTGCTCCTGGAATAATTTCCTGTGGGGGTATAAGTTCGGGAAGATCTCTGAGTTTTAGCAGTGGGAACTTAAATATTAATGTGTCAATTGATATGACCCGCGAGCAGTTTGTTGCCTCATTAAAAAAGACCGGTATGCTTTAGCGAAATTACTCACTGAAAACGGGTTTTGCATTCCAGCTTGGCTTTTTGCCAAGCTGGGCAAATCACTCACCCAACAAAATGTTCATAGTCCCAATACGGGGCACAGAAACGTGAGTTTTATAGACTGAAATAGGATCCATAAAATTCTTAAAAATAAGGGGCTCGTAAGTATAGAAAACTTCGGTGATAATTGCAGATTGTTTACCAACAATATCAAGATTGTTAGGCAATGAGCTCACTGGACCTCCTTCAGTCCCTATTTTACTGCTCATGGATCCATCAATCGCTTGCCAAGAAACGACCATGTTAAGCGGATCCTGGGTTTCTCCCTCATTATGGACATGAGAAATGATAACACCCTGATTTCCTGTTGTCGGATCAAATTCAAAGGGCGCAGAAATGATATCAGCTGCCCTGACAATTTGATCGAGCTGGCTGCGGTTGAGATTTTGCAAGCTCACTACATTGCTCAAGGTTCCAGCAATACGCGCCACCTTGTTATGCAAAAGCGAATACATAACAAGCTCATAGCCGCCTGATAACAAAAGCAGCAACATTGGCAAAACAAGTGCAAATTCAATAACTGCGTTGCCTTTCCTATCTTTTAAAAAATTCATCATCATGCTCACCCACGCTTTCCTTTATTTAATTGCTTGGAAAATCCTCATTCACAATGGGAGAAATTCCTCTAAGTCTAATCGGATCTTTATTCCCAAAAAATTTATAAATAGGCTGCCAATCATAATTAATTTCATAGCGCACAGCTTGACCTGGCAAACCGAAAGAACTCGTTTTGCCTTGATCTGCATCCCACTGACCATTATTGTTGATATCTAAATAGCTATCTCCAGCATCCCAGTCACCATCTCCATCAACATCGTTGATTAAGGGTTCCGGCTTTCCTACAGCAGTAAGATCATTGTAGGCACTAACCGAAATCGTAACTTTGTCGGGATCTAAAATCCCCCCACTGTAGGCCTGAACAGCATCTTTAGCAGCTTGCTCAATGGCTTCGTTCCGCGTCATCCCAGGTGAAGCTCGACCGCTCAATCCAAACTGACCGGCACGACTTGCAGCTGCATCCAATGCATTGTGTGCAACCAACATCATCCCTACATCGTACATACCGATAAGAAGTGCTAGAAAAATAGGAGCCACAATTCCAAACTCAACGGCCGCTGATCCCTCTTTTTGCTTTAGGGCCATACGCATCTTTGTTGCCAAATCCACAATTTGGATCCGCTTCAGTATATAAAAGAATTTTGTAGCTTTTGTCATTTTGCCCTCACTTGTACTTATGTACTTACTTGTGTACTTACTTATGTACTTACTTGTGCTTATCTAAAAAAATCAAAACAAATATTCTTACTTTCATCGTACAGGCGAAACTCTTAATTAAAAGTAAAGAATAATAAGCGCATAATATTTAAAAAATAAAAACATTGAATTTAATAAATTTGTTGTAAAATTACCTTAAAAATTGAAAGTTTACTGTTTGTTTACAATATTTATATTAAACTGATGTTGTAGGGGCTATAGAAAAACATCTCATTGGAGAGGTGGAGGAGGTTGAAATGTTTAGTAGAATTAGAGAATTATGTAAATCTACATTATGTAAATCTACAAAAAAATTTCTAACACAGCAAAAAGGTGGCATTGCAATCATGACTGGTTTAACGATCCTTTCGCTTGTGATCTTGTTTGGACTTGCAATCGATACTGCGCGCGTTGCTTATGTAGAAACCAAGCTTGCACACGCTGTAAGTGCTGCGGCCATTGCTGGGGCAAAATATAAAACAGAAGATGCAGCAGCCAATGTGCAAAAAGTCTTTGATGCCAATTTTCCGCCGGGCATACAAGGAACAGCTAGAGTGAACCCGACAATGACCATCACAGAAAATGGAGATAGGGTCCGAATTTCAGCGCAAACAACGATGCCGACAGCTTTTGGAAAAATAATAGGAATCGATACCTTGCCTGTTCGTTCTGTTGCAGAGGGCCTACGTGAACTTGGCGGGCTAGAAATTGCAATGGTATTTGATGTTTCGGGTCTGACAGGATTTAGAGAAATTATCCCCAACATGCAAACTGCTGCTAAGAATTTTGTGGATATTATTTATCAGTCAGACAAAGTGACCAATGGACGTGCTGTTTCTATTACTCCTTATGGTGGCGTTGTAAATGTCGGCAATAGCCATACAAGTTGGGTCCACAATGTGGTTTCGCCGGATGCTCCTTTTATCGTTAGCTCTTTTCCAACCGGAGAGCCATGGCAGGGTTGTGTCGCCAACCGAAAAGATCCCTTAGAAGAGTCAGAAGCGCCGCCAACGGTTGAAAGATGGCCTGTCCATTATGCCAGATCAACAGTTTACCCGGCAATTGATGGGGGAACCTGGCCTCCAATGCATAATGGTAAATGGGATAATGACTGGAGTGTTGACAGTAATGGGGATGTTATACAAGAGACAACCATTAGAGATGGCCCTGGTGCAAATGGATACGTTACCATAGGTCCAAACCGAAGTTGTCCTCCTGCGATTTTACCGCTCACAGCAGACCCTGTTGCGATTAAGAACTATATCGACAATCAGATTTTTACTGTTTATGGCAGTGGAACATTCAGCAATCTTGGCATGGGCTGGGGCTGGCGTACAATCTCTCCCAATTTCGATGGGCTGTGGACTGGAGGAGCGCCGATTAAAGCGTATGATGCTCCTAACAACCTAAAGGTACTTATCATATTGCTTAATGATGGTAATCGTTGGTTGGATGGTCCCTTTCCGCAACAGGGCGATCCAACTGCTTATGGCCGGCTTGAAGATGGTAAATTGGGAACAACTAACCTTAACTTCACAAAATACGAAATTGAGGTGCGAACTGAGGAATTGTGCAACAAGATCAAAGCACAAGGCGTGTTCATCTATACAGTTTCATTAATGGTTGACGATCTTGCCACACGAGAATTGTATGGACGTTGCGCCTCTGACCCAACGGCATATCACAATATTAACGGTGCTGATGAGTTAGAAGGTGCTTATGAAAACATCGCTGAAGATATTCTTCTGCGGGTTAGGCGGACAATTTGATATATTGATGCTGAAAATCGGCTAACAGGCTGTCGTCCCGGCCACCATCCCGGATCCAATCCGGGATGAACCGGGATCCAGTTTTTTTAAGGCAGTGCTCTTATCTGATAACCATTGCCATATCCCATTATTTTTTTGCAAATCATAAAAAATGGGATCCTGGATCGTAAGCATTTGGGGTTCATTGGCCTTACGGCCATGAATTCCAAATGCAACGTCCAGGATGACGGCCGTGTGAGCTGAATGATTACCAAGCTTCTTGAAAGATATCGCAACAGAACTCTCAGTTACCCGCAAACATCAAAAGCCCCCTTTTCACAGCGATGCCCCCATTTCTCTTCACCTATCGACATGCCCGAGACGGGCACAATTATTGATCAATTACGCGTGATGTATTAACATTTAGTATAATTATTTAATTATTTATTAATTAATTATATTGTACAATATATATGAGGGTAATTGCTCAACCGGGGTCTGGAAACCCCTTATTTTATGCGGATGAAAATTTTCCATCAGCCAAGGAAAGCGATCAAACCCGCATAGATCCTGGATTCCTTGAACCCCCGGTTGAGCGATTACTATATGAGATATGAGATATTATTTAAGGAGTTTTGATATGAATTTTAACAAACCATTATTAGTAGCATCATTGATATGTTCGATAACTCAAGTCGCACTTGCAGAAATAAAAATCAGTAAGTGTATTGGAAATATTGCAGAGGTCACTGATAATCTCCCACAAGGGGATAATATCATTGCAATCCTTGATTGGGATCAAACCATTAGTGCAAAGGAAGGAGAATACACTCCAAGGGAAACCGGTCCAAAGGGTACTTTAGAATCAATCAAGAAATTGTCTGAAGCAGGTATTAAAATGATTATAATGACAGCGCGTGGAGGTGGGTATGTTTACCCAGAAAAGGATCTTGATCCCTTTATTAATAAGATGCTCGAGACTATGGGATCAGAGAATTGGCTAGCTCATGGAGCGTTAAAAGATAAAAGCTATAAGACGTTACCTGTAAAAAGAAGATTGCACCTTTTAGCCAAAAATCAAATTGTATTTGCCGGAGGAGACGTGAAAGGTGAAGCTCTTGCTAAGCTCATCGACGGTAATATGTTTTACCAAAAACCAACTAAGATTATATTTGTCGACAATGCTGACTATAATATAAGAAATATGGAAGCCGTTTTTAAAAATCGGCAAGAAGAAGCTTACATCTTTCATTATCCAAATCCACCAGAGGATAGGCCATGCAGTAAGTAACAACTCATTGCTAGTAATTTGAGTCTCCAGAAGTCACAAAATGGGATGGTTCAAATAGAGGTTACAACCTCCTCGGCCGTCATCCCGGAGGTTGCATTTGGAGTTCATGGTCGTAAGGCCAATGAATCCCAAATGCTTACGGTCCAGAGGATCAAGTCCAGGATGACGACCGTGGGAGTGGCAAGATTTTTCTGGCTCTTTTGCGTTTTGAGTGGGTAAGCTGAATTTTAGGTAGGCGAACAGCGTAGTTTCAGTTGGTAAAAATCCGAAT
>JBDLIP010000110.1 GCA_039714795.1 Pseudomonadota bacterium
GTGTATAGCTGGTGGGTAGGTAGACGTATAAAAAACAAGATTGGCCATTATACCATATAAAAAGTCGAATTTTACCTTCTCATCTGCAGGTGCCTATAATTACAGGGCGCATAGTGGATACCCTTTCAAATATGTTAACGGTACGGCTATTTGCGCTTAGCAAAAATGAGGACTCTCTGCTGACTTCCAGCATTGATGATGCTATGCATGCAGAAAAAGCCATGGAGTGGTTTTATTTCAAAATTTGGCTTTTCTATGGCTATGGTTTTTTTCTTGCGCAGTGTTTCAACCTATTTTTACTCATCAAAGGACGCGTGGATGGATGGGTTACAATTGGAGACTTTGCCCTTGTTCTTTCTTTGAACTTCAGCATCATGGACAACTTTTGGAAAGTTTCCCAAGATATTCCAAAATTCTTAAAACTCTATGGGCGTATTCGCCAAGGCATCACGGATATCATGGTGCAACCTGATATTGTGGATGTTGAAGGGGCAGCACCCCTGCAACTTACTGGTGGTACTCTTACCTTTGAGGAAGTTCATTTCCGTTATGGCGAGGCTGCCCCTATTTTTCAAAAGAAGTCTGTTACCATTGCCTCAGGCGAGAAAGTGGGTCTAGTTGGTTATTCTGGCAGTGGCAAGACAACTTTTGTAAACCTTATCTTACGCCTTTATGAAGTAACTTCGGGGCGGATCCTCATCGATGGACAGAATATTCGAAAAGTTACCCAAGATTCACTGCATGCCTCTATTGGTATGATTCCGCAAGATCCCTCCCTATTTCATCGCAAATTGATGGATAATATCCGTTATGGTAGGCCAGATGCTTCCGAAAAGGAGGTCATTTATGCAGCAAAAAAAGCTCATGCGGATGACTTTATCAGAGCTCTTCCCATTGGCTATGACTCCCTTGTGGGAGAACGCGGAGTAAAACTATCTGGAGGTCAACGTCAGCGCGTCGCCATTGCACGTGCGATCTTAAAAGACGCACCAATTCTGATTCTAGATGAGGCCACATCGGCGCTAGATTCTGTAACAGAGAAATACATTCAGCAAAGCTTACACGAGCTGATGCAAGGACGGACAACGATTGTCATTGCGCACCGATTGTCTACTCTTGCAGCAATGGATAGGATCTTGGTTTTTGATAAAGGGCAGATTATCGAAGATGGCCCACATGATAAGTTGTTAAAGACAAAGGGGCATTATGCCAAAATGTGGCAAATGCAAGTACAAGGGTTCTTGCCGGATGAGGAAGGGGAGTCTAGGAAATAATCATGCTCTATTTCATTACTGGTGCCAGTGGGAGGAGAAATCTTGGCATGTCCAAGTGCAGCTCAATTGGACAGCATCAATTTATGCTTTCTTGATGTGTCAGATATTGAACGGATTAGGCGTTTGAAAAACAGAGGCATGGGTGCCGCCAACCAAGACATGCTAAACTGGGCTGCATGGTTAAGGGTGCATCATGCAGATCCGCAATGGCAGCCACATGTGATTAAAGACAACGCCTGGAGCGGCCTTGATTTTAGCCAGTGGGAGAACCTTGATAGCTGGAAAAGCTTGGCCAATGTTACAACCCTTGATACAACAGATATGAGCATTGCTCAGGTTGTCAAAGCTCTTGTGAATTGGATCAAAGGTGTAAAATGACAATAAACCGAATCATGATTTTTGGCCGTAGTGGCAGCGGCAAATCAACCTTTGCTTTGAAATTGCACCAGAAGCTGGGGTTTCCAGTTTATCACTTGGATCGTTACTTTTTTGTCCAAAACTGGCAGGAGCGTGATTATCAAGAATTCATGGATATACAGCAAAAATTGGTTGCACAAGAACAATGGATTATTGATGGCACCCAAGTCAAATCTCTTGAAACCCGTTATCAACGCGCCGATGTTTGCATCTATTTCAACTATCCTTTTTGGCGTTGTTTGTGGCGCATTGTCAAAAGAAGGTTGCGGAAAGATTCGCGGATTCTTGATCGAGCTGAAGGTTGCCCTGAAAAAATTGCTTGGAAGCTAATTGTATATACCTGGCGGTTTAGAGAGCGTGTACAAGGCGCAACTGCCAACCTTCGACAAAAGTACCCCGATGTTCAGTTTATTGAGGTAAGATCGGATCAAGATTTGCCAGGGGTTATGGAAACATTGATAAAGATGAGGTGAGCGCATATGAATGCCAAAAATAGATTTCAAACTCTTACAGGAGACCCCACGCTGGTTAATCCGAAGCTTGATATGCCCCCTGCAGAACCAATGCCTTTATTCCAACATTGGCTGGAAGAAGCTGATCGCGTTGGCGTTATTGAGCCCAGAGGTTTTGTGCTTTCAACCATAAGTTGGACTGGGTGGCCATCAAGTCGTGTGCTGCTCTTAAAAGAGTGTAATGACGCTGGCATAGTTTTTACCACCTCTGAACGCAGCCAAAAAGGAACGGAGTTAGCTGCTAACCCAAAAGCTGCAGGAACTCTCTGGTGGCGTGAAACGATGCAGCAGGTAAGCTTTCAAGGAGCAGTGCACAAGCTTTCGCCTCAGAGATCAGATGAAATTTTTCGTGCTCGACCGAGACCCGCACAAGCAGTGGCTGTAGTGTCGCAGCAAACTGATGAAATAGAGGACGAAAAGCGCATGCGGCGTGAGGTTAAAGAACTCTTGAATAAAGCAGGTGCAATCAAACGCCCAGAAACCTGGCATGCCTATCAACTGGTTGTTGAGATGGTTGAATTTTGGCACGGGAGTTCAGATCGTTTTCACAAGAGGGTACGATATGATTTGGTCGATGGTGTTTGGGGTTATAGAAGGTTACAGCCGTGAAGAATCAACAACGTAAAGAATCAATACAGGCCTGTCACCCTGTCACTGAAGCGTCAGCCAAGCAATTCACCTGGGGTCAAAGTTGCACCGGCTGGTGGTTTTTGAAATCTGAAGATCTATCTGTAATCAAAGAGCAAATGCCTCCAGGAACAAGCGAAGTCAAGCATTACCATGCGCAAACGACTCAGCATTTTTACGTCTTGTCAGGTCAACTCACAATTCAACTTTCTGGTAAGATTGTTCAGTTGCAAAAAGACGAAGGCTTTACAGTTTGGCCAAATGTTGTGCATTGTGTTCGCAATGACTCAATGGATGTGGCTGCATTTCTAGTGATTTCATCACCGGGGAGAAGTGATGATCGGGTAGAGCTATAACCGCTAACGATGCAAACACAAACTAAAAAAATCAATGCCTGAATTTCGGCGGCAAGTCAGTTACAAGCTGTGTTATATCTTAGAGCATAACTGGGCTTTAACCTTACTTGAATCGCGAACATCATGATAACAGATGCAAACAGACGTGAATATTACCAAGCATTGATCGACAAAAACTCACAATATGAAGGCATATTTTATGTAGGCGTTAAAACTACAGGTGTGTTCTGCCGTCCAGCTTGTCCGGCCCGCAAACCTAAGTTTGAAAACTGTGAATTCTTTGCAACAGCGCAACTTGCGCTATTGGCATCATTTCGCCCGTGCAAGCGCTGCCAGCCATTGTCGCACCCCAATCAAGTTTCCGATCTTGTACAAACATTGGTGGCAGCGGTTGAAGCGAATCCTGAAAAGCGTTGGAAGGATGAAGACTTTCAAGATTTATCGGTTGACGCCTCCACAGCGCGGCGTCAGTTCAAAAAACGATTTAGTATGACATTCATTGAATATGCTAGAGCGCGTCGCATGGGATTGGCTATGAAACATATACGGGAGGGATCATCAATCATTGATGCACAACTTGACGTGGGTTACGAATCTAGCAGTGGTTTTAGAGACGCATTTTCTCGAATCATGGGGGCTGCTCCTACTTTGCTGGGACATGGAAACGTTCTCAAAGCATCATGGCTGGACACAAGGCTTGGTCCGATGCTGGCTATTGCTGATGAGCAAAAATTGCATTTGCTCGAATTTGTCGACCGGCGTGGTCTTGAGCGTGAAATAGAAAGACTACGCGCCAGCACAAAATCAGCCATTATTCCCGGCAGTACAGATCCTATAGTTTCAATTGAAGCAGAGCTGCAAGCATATTTTGCTGGGAACTTGCAATCATTTAACACACCAATTAATCTGCATGGCAGTCCTTTTCAAAAGACAGTGTGGCAGGCTCTAATGCGAATCCCTTATGGAGAAACCAGAAGCTACAAGGATCAAGCAATCGCTATTGGCAAACCTTCTGCCTTTAGAGCTGTGGCCAATGCCAATGGAGCTAACCAATTGGCAATTGTGATTCCTTGTCATCGGATTATAAATTCCAACGGTGAGCTTGGTGGTTATGGTGGTGGGTTGACGCGAAAAAAATGGCTGATTGAACATGAAAAAACTCAAAGAAATTAGATTGCTTCTAAAAAAGCATCAACAAAAATCAAATGATAAAACAGCTTTGTTCTACAAGACTGGCGCTGGTGACTATGCAGAGCACGATCAATTTATAGGTGTGAGAGTTCCAGATCTGCGCAAAATTGCCAAGGAGTTTGCAGGCCTAACGCTTGCAGAAATGCAATCTCTTATTGAATCGCCAATCAATGAAGAAAGACTGCTTTGTTTGCTGATCTTGGTGCAACAATACCAAAACGCTGAAGGTCAAACCAAAGATGATCTGTACCATTTTTACATGGGCAATTTGAACTATGTAAACAATTGGAATCTTGTAGATGCCTCTGCTCATCTTATTGTAGGCGCTCATTTATTAACGGCAGACAAAAGCGTACTTTTGGCTTTAGCAAAATCACAAATTATGTGGCAGCGGCGTATTGCCATCGTTGCAACCTGGTATTTTATTCGCAGCGACCAGTTGGGATGGACCTTTAAAATTGCCGAATTGCTTTTAAACGATCCCCATGATTTGATTCATAAAGCTATTGGCTGGATGCTCAGAGAAGCTGGTAAACGAAATCAAGAAATGCTCATAGCATTTCTTGATCAATACGGTTGCCAAATGCCAAGAACAATGCTGAGATACGCAATAGAAAAATTTCCAGAGCCCCAAAGGCAGGAGTATTTGAAACGAAAGGGTGAATCGAAGAACTGTATTAAGAGAACCGATAGTTGATCGTTCTAGCTCATGAGATAGTCTAGCAGCACTATGCTATACCCGTCCCGGGCATAAATGGCGCTTTTAGATAGGAGTCTTCTACAAACGTCATCCTGAATCGCAATTTATGACCGAGGCAGGTATATTGCTATAATCCCTTTAAGAACAAGGTATTCTCACCTTCAAAGGAATTGTCCTTATAACAATGCCAGCGAAGTGGTCCGTGAAGCTTTAAGGAAGATGGATCAATATGATGAATTATTGCATTTGTCGAAACTGAATCAATTACGCAAACTTGTAGAGCAAGGAGTTCTCCAAGCAGAAAATCATGATTTCACTGAACAATCTATGGACAGTATAATCCGTGAAGCTAAGAAGAATAAATATGGAGAAAATTAAGGCTCTTTTGCGTTTTGAGTGGGTAAGCTGAATTTTAGGTAGGCGAACAGCGTAGTTTCAGTTGCTAAAAATCCGAATTTCCAGCAAGTAAATAAACCATCGTTTTAAATAATTTATTCTTATACCCTTTTTCTTTTCTTTTTGTTACTTGTTTGTTGCAAATTCGTGGGGGCGGCAATGAGCCCCCACGAATTTGCGACAAAAATGGGGCTCAGTATAGTTCCTCTCCTG
>JBDLIP010000111.1 GCA_039714795.1 Pseudomonadota bacterium
GAATTTCAACATACAACGACAACAAAATTGACGAGGATAGCGCAGTTATCTCAACGTGATTTCAACAAGCAGTTTAACTGCTTGATGCACCACTATAATGTGGACTCACTGAGAGATTGTTTTCAAGAGCTGGATGGAAAGAAGGCACTTGGGAATGATGGCATAAGTAAAGATGCCTATGAGATAAACCTCGAAGAAAATCTAACTGCGGTGGTCCAGCGCATGAAAACCATGTCATATCGGCCAAAGCCTGTGCGACTGGTTTTAATTCCCAAGGAAGGAAAGTCTGGTGCGACGCGACCACTGGGGATTAGCAACTTCGAGGACAAGCTGATACAGAAGATGACCCAGAAAATACTGGAAAGCATCTACGAGCCACTTTTTCTGGACTGTTCCTTTGGTTTCAGAGCCAATAAAAGTTGCCATGATGCCATTCAGGCATTGGGGCACCATCTTCTTCACAATGAAGTTCAAACGGTCATAGATATGGATCTTGCCAACTTCTTTGGCACGATTGATCACAAAATGCTTGCAGAACTGTTGCGCAGGAAAATCAAAGACCAGCGCTTTATTCGATACATCAACCGTATGTTTAAGGTGGGGATACTATCGGACCAAGAGTTAACGGTCAATGATGAGGGTGTTCCACAAGGTGGGTTATGTAAAGCTTTACATAACCCGCCTTATGCATAGTAACTCGTTATGCAAAGTAATCCTAGAGAAAGGCCAAGATTAGTAGACATCAGGGGTGATTCACTTTACATAAAACTCTGAAAATCCAAGTGAGAATAAAAATTGTCTCACTACTTTTTAGAGGAATACCTGATGACTAGCCTACCTTTTGAAGAGTTAACCAAACGATTAGAAAAAGAACTATACCGCCTGCATTATACCGAAGCATCGGTCATGCAATATCACAGGATGTGGAGGCGCATTGCCACGTTTTTCGAACAAGAGGGTATAGATCATTTTACTGAAGAAGCTGGAATGCGCTTTCTTGATGAACAATTTAACTATTTTGAGTTAGAGAAAGCTGGAAAACTGACGCAATCGTTGATTAACGTTTTCCGAGTGGTCAGAATGCTGGGTGATTTTCAACTGCACGGTAGCATTTTGCGCAGGTATTACAAACAAAAAGATCTGCTGCAAACCAACGAGCTTAAAAAATTGTGGCAAAGCTACCAGAACCATTGCCAACAAAAAGAATACTCCAGAGTGACGCAAAATCACTATCGTAAAATTTCCGAAAAATTTCTGAGTTTTCTGGAATCGCAAGGCATTAGGCAATCTACAGATATTGTCGCCAAACATATATCCGACTATATCAGCACGTTGTTAGGCTACAGCTATAAAACGGTAGAATTGCAACTTTGTGGGTTACGATCTTTTTTGCGCTATTTAAACGAAAATAGCTTGCATCCAGAGGAACTAGCCAAAGCAATACCGGCTATTAAGGCCAGGAAACAAAACCGAATTCCTTCAGTGTGGACACAGGAAAACGTTGTCAAGCTTCTCGATGCAATTGACAGAGGCAATCCCGCTGGTAAAAGAGACTATGCAATTATCCTCTTAGTCACGCGATTAGGTCTTCGTACCATCGACATCAAACACCTGAAGTTAAACAATCTGAAATGGCAAAATAACAGCATCGAGCTAATACAGTCCAAAACGGCTGTCACTCTCAATCTTCCCTTGCTACCAGATATTGGCTGGGCCATTATTGACTATCTGAAAAATGGGCGTCCGAAAGTCGAGTCGCCTTACGTATTTTTACGACACCTTGCACCGTTAGAGCCTTTTTCAGACGAAGACAGGTTACATCAAATTGTCGTTAAATACATGAAGCTTGCTAAAATCCCGATATCACCTCAAAAGAAGAAAGGGATGCATTCTTTGCGTCACACATTGGCCAGCAGATTGCTTGCTGAGAATACGCCTTTACCAGTCATTTCGGATATTTTGGGGCATATTAGTTCAGACTCTACCGCTGTTTACCTCAAAGTAGATGTAAGCAAGTTGCGCGAATGTGCTTTGAACCCTGAAAGCGTGTTAGCATCATGAGCGAATTCAGCTATAACAGTCCATTGCAAGCATTCATCAAGGGAATGATTCGTGAGAAACGGTCACTTGGATATACATACGCCGGCAGTGCACGGATGCTCTTCCAATTTGATCAGTTTTGTCTTAAATATGGCTGCGTCGAAGCCGTCATCACTAAAGAGCTTATCCACAGTTGGATCCAGAAGAACCCCAATGAATCACAGGCAACCTTGCGAAATAGAGCCTGTGTGGTTAGGCAACTAGCCCTATATATGACACGACTTGGCATCCAAGCGTATGTGCTGCCTAAAAATACCATTCCAAAGGGGCCTAGATATACGCCTTACATTTTTAGTAGCATGGAAATCGCAGCGTTATTTAAACAAACGGATGCTTGCCATTATTGTGCTGAAGTCCCGTTAAGGCATCGAATCATGCCATTGTTGTTTCGTCTATTGTATGGCTGTGGGTTGCGAATCTCAGAGGCACTTAATCTTAGGTTCCAAGATGTTGATTTGCGTACAGGTGTACTCACCGTCATTGATGGAAAATTCAACAAGGACAGATTGGTTCCCATGTCTTCGGAAAATATCAATCGCTGTTGTGGCTACGTGAAACAAGTGCATTTGTTTTCGGACAAAAATGATTACTTCTTTCCTGCTCCTAATGGGTACTCAGTAACTAAAGGCAATGTGTACAAGAATTTCAGGCGATTTCTTTGGCAAGCCCGAATATCACATGGCGGATGGGGAAAAGGGCCACGGCTGCACGACATACGTCATACATTCGCTGTCCACTGTCTGAGGCAATGGGTGCTTCAAGGAAAGGATTTAGCGGCCTACTTGCCGATTCTAAAAACATACCTGGGTCATGGTTCGTTTAGCGATACCGCCCATTATCTAAGGCTTACTGCTGAATTGTATCCAGATATAACGTTAAAAGTGGAACATGCTTTTGGCGATGTTATCCCCTTAATTGCAGGAGATGATCATGAAACCGACTGATTTTGCAAAAGCACTGTCTCATTATCTAGCCGTTTATCTCCCTGGGCAACGCAACGTTAGCTCAAACACGATCAAATCATATCGGGATACATTCAAGCTGTTTCTGCTCTTCTGTAAACAAGACTGCAATCTATCCATTGAACGACTAACTTTGAGCCGCATCGACAAATCACTTGTTCTTGGTTTTCTAGAGTGGCTTGAGAAAGCCAGACTCAATAGTGTTTCAACAAGAAACCAGCGATTAGCTTGTATTCATGGGTTTTACCGATATATGCAACTCGAAGATCCGGTCGGGTTGTTGTCGTACCAAAAAATCTTATCGATACCGATAAAGAAAACACAACCGCCAACAATAAATCATCTTGCGCCCAATGCATTAAAGCTTATTCTCGCTCAGCCTGATCCGTCGAAAGCCAATGGTCGTCGGGACGTAACGCTGCTTTGCGTATTATACGATACCGGTGCTCGCGTACAGGAGTTAGCGGATCTGAGAGTTGGGGATGTTCGATTGGATCCTCCACCTATCTTGACTCTTACTGGCAAGGGTCGTAAAAAGAGGCAGGTTCCGGTGATGTCAAATACGGCAGCTCTACTCAAACAATACATGGATGAAGCATTCTCGATTCAAGATGGCATACAGGAGCATCCACTATTTTTTAATCGTCAGCACAGAAAAATGACACGAGCGGGTATTTCCTTTATCTTGGATAAGTATGTGTCTCAAGCCAGAGCTAAGTCACCGATAATTCCAAGTAGAGTAACCCCGCATGTTATCAGGCACACAAAAGCAATGCTCCTACTTCAAGCCGGTGTTAACCTGGTCTATATCCGCGACCTTTTAGGACACGTTGATATTGCAACAACAGAAATCTATGCGCGTGCCGATACCGAAATGAAACGAAAAGCACTAGAAAAGGCATATCCAGAGATAGTTACCGAAAATTTACCGCATTGGCAAAAAGATGAGCCTCTACTCTCTTGGTTGACCAGTCTGTAGCGCTTGACTTCGCCGTATTATGCAAAGTAAATTCGGGTCTTGCTCGCTAAAAATGCGTCTCAAATCCATTTACTTTGCATAACGAGTTACTATGCATAAGGCAGTATCTGTAGCCCTGTACTTGCAAACATTTAAGCACATTATGTACTCGATACGTGGTTCCAAAGCGTTGTCAAGAAACACTGTCGAGGACGGGTTGAATTGTTTCGTTATGCGGATGATGCGGTTATATGTTGTCGGTATCAGAAGGACGCGGAACGCATCAAAGTGGCATTGATAAAACGCCTGGCTAAATTCAAACTCAAACTGAATGAAGACAAGACTAAATTGGTCTCGTTTTCAAAGATAAAGAGGCGAAAAGGACATAAGCAAGGTGCATTCGACTTTCTTGGATTTACCATTTACCTTGGTCGTTCCCGTAAGGGCAATGTAATTCCCAAGGTAAAGACAAGCGGCAAACGTTTGCGTTCAAAACTGAAAAAGGTAAATCAATGGGCTCGCCAGATTAGGAATAGAATTCGGCTTTCCGAAATCTGGAAGATATTCTGTGCCAAACTTTCTGGGCACATTCGCTATTATGGTGTGACTTTTAATGCAAGGCACATGGGAAAATTCCTCTATCAGGCAACGAGAATTCTGTTTAAATGGCTCAATAGGCGCAGTCAGCGAAAGTCTTTCAATTGGAATCAGTTTGGCCGTTTCTTACGGTTGTTTCCATTACCTAGAGTGAAAATTTATCACTCACTTTACGGATCAATAACGGCATGAATGATTTTATCTTGAGCCTAGTGCCTAAATAGGGCATGCTGGGTTCTAACGAGGGGGAGTCAGGGCGACCGGCTCCTCTACTCTCTCAAATGGAGAGGGCTTTTCCGTAGTTGCACTTGCTTTATTTGTTTTAAGAAAATGTATAGCAAATTCTGAAAAAAATTTAAGGGACAATTGGAGGAACCTCAGATCCTGAACTATCCCCAGAAGGTGACGAAATTGGTGGCAATCTGAATTAATGGGCAATCTTACTCAGGCTCCTAAAAGAGCAGTTACACCCTGGTTTTTAGGTTTTTCTTCAATATTTGTGCCGGACAGGGTTAAAATAGTAATGATAAATAGTTAATGATCTGATTTTGCAGAAGATGGCATGTAATTCATAAAAACCTTTATTATAGGCCTATGAACAATCAGATTATTCAAGAAAAAGATGTTTGCCGGCTGGTTATAATAAACTGTATTGATGTCATTCAACCTTATTTTGCGGGTCAAATGAAATCCGGCCAGCTGACTGGTATTAGCAATATTTTATGATTATAAAGTAAAAAAATGTTTGATAATTTAAGTGATCGTTTAGGTAAAACCTTAAAAAATATTAAGGGCCAGGGCAGGCTGACTGAAACCAATATACAAGAAACCATGCGTGAAGTACGCATGGCGTTGCTGGAGGCGGATGTCGCTTTGCCTGTAGTGACTGATTTTATTGAGCGGGTTAAACAACAGGCTTTAGGGAAGGATGTTCAGACTAGTCTTTCACCCGGCCAGCAACT
This sequence comes from Pseudomonadota bacterium, assembly GCA_039714795.1. NCBI lineage: Bacteria > Pseudomonadati > Pseudomonadota > Pseudomonadota bacterium. The sequence continues at coordinate 5,580 of JBDLIP010000111.1, forward strand.
GATCAAAGTTGTACAGGCCGAACTGGTTACAGTGATGGGGGAGGCCAATGAAGGGTTGAACCTTAAAGCTAATCCTCCGGCCATCA
>JBDLIP010000112.1 GCA_039714795.1 Pseudomonadota bacterium
TGCCTATAAAAGGCACTAACGAATTCGCGGTAGTTCTTTTCAGTATCAGTATCAGTATCAGTATCAGTATCAGTATCAGTATCAGTATCAGTATCAGTATCAGTATAGGCATCATTCGCAACCGTTGCTATGCGTTCGCATGCGTTCGCATCCCATCGCATTTTTGCCGATTTTTTATTGCGTTCGCATTTAGCCGCATACTGCTTACTGTTAACGTCAAGTTGATTTTTAAAGAACTGAAATGCCATCATTACTTGAGGTTCTACGCTTGGAATGATATTATCAATTTGATATTCATAAATAGCCCTAAACAGCTGACCTAATGACGTGTCGTCGAGGTGTTTTATTGGTTCATACATGCCATTGTATAGCAAAAAGGAGTCTTGTTTTTTCACAATTTCTCCTCCATGGCATGTGCCGCGACATCTCGCATGGCAAGTAGTTTTTGCGTGGTAGTTGTCGCTTTTTGACTGTTTCCGTGCTTGTCAGGATGGCAAAGCGTGATAAGTTGTTTGATAAAATCTAATGGCAATCGTGCGAGTTCTGGTGGCTTGTCAATTTCAAGCAAGTCTTCCAAGTGCATTGCGTACAAATCTGACACTGAGTGTGTTATCCCCTGGTCTTCTTTCCAGCAAAAAACGCACTTGGTTTTCCATGTTTCATGGTCCTTTCGGTATACAGCTTCTCTACCGCATGACTCACAGGTGTGCCAATTTTTCATTTCACAAAACCTCAAAAAAAAAGAGCTGTCTACAATGTCCAGGAGGAATAGCTAGGAGGCACCCAGCCGGAAAGTCCTTTCCATTGCAAACAGCTCTTAAATTTTCAGGTCGGTTTTTTGTCATTCGCTTGCCTTTCCTTTTTTTGCTAAACCCTCCACGGAGCCACCCGCCTCATCAGGCACCACCAAACGGTGATAGTAATTTTATTATCTGTTTTGGGTTATATGTCAAGAATCTTCTATCATGCTGGCGGATCAGTTCGGTTTACAGATAGGGCCACATAATTTCTTTCCATCCCTAACCCTGAATGGACATGCGTTATCAAGAACCAATACTTCCTTGGTTCAAGTTTTGAATAATCACGAAACAGTAGCAAATCGCCTCTTTGATAGTCACGATCATTTATACGTATTTCAACTTTTTTTCTTCCGTGTATCAGGTTGTCGAGGTAATCTTGATCTATTTTCAAACGATGCGTTTTCATGCTTCTCCTTTTTCTGATATTCCGATACCTCACGCCCGTCATAATTTTGAAATCCCTAGCAACCCCAAGCCTAATGACATGATCACCTGTACTGGTTGTGGTGCCAGTGGAAGATATGCAGATGTTCAAAAGGAGGCTATGAAGCAGGCGGAAAAGGCTGTCATGGATATGGCCTGGAATGCTTTCAAGGGCCTCAAGTGAATCTTTATGTGCAATTAGCTTGTTAAGCTCTTCTACTGGTCTTTCAATATCAATCAATATTTTCATAACAACTCCGAGGTAAATTAAAGTGATCATAACAAAAAGTTCAAGCGGACGAGCCGCTTAACTTGGTGTTAGCTTTCGATAAGATGTGTGTCCTCTTCTTCGCCACTGCCTTCAGCGCAAAATATAACTCCCTGATCATGACCTCTATTTATAACTAGTCCTATTACTTCACCCTCATAGGCGTAACACATATCATCGTCGTTAAATTTGTCTAATTCTTCTTTCATCTCTTTGACTGTTTTCATTTTCGAGTCTCCATCAGTTCCAATCCAGCTAACAATACGTTCAAGCGGAATTGCGAGAACGTTCAATATTTATATTTACTTGGGTAATTGCGCTTCGCTCGTAGTCTTTCCACGGCTGTTTGGCAATCCCCTTACCTTCTCCGTTATCTTGCTCTTGTATTCCATGACTTCACAGCTCTTTCCTTAGCATTTGTGCTTTTCCAAAAATATTGTTCTCCCATAGCACCACAATCATGACAGCAAACATAAACATCGTTATCGTCTTCAGCTAACTCTGCTTCTTGCCCACAGAATGGGCAAGATAACAAGTCGCTGCACTCTGACCCAGTGCAACTCCTTTCTTCGGCCTTGTTTGTTTGGTTATTTTCACTCATTACTGCTTATCCCCTTTAGTGGTTTTCCTGCACTGGGCAGGTTAACTAAACGTTATGTGGCTACCAAGACCCGCTAGTTACATCGTCTGTAATATCCTCAACAACATACTCTTGATCCACACCATTGCTGATCCACACACGATTACCATCGTCGTTTTTTGCCATAACATGCAGTCCGCTTTCGCTGCAGAACAGCCAAAGCCTCTCAGGGATGTTTTTTGCCGCTCTTTTTAATGCCCTGATAAACCTCTCTTCCTCCTTCGTTAGTTCAATATCCATCATTATGCCTCGCCAAGAATAGAAACTAAGAGGCGAAGCTTCTCGGCACATTCTTTTTTTGCATCTCTGTGCCCTTGTTCTCTCGCCATCCTGGCGGCCCCTGCAGGGCCGTCCTCAACTGCATCCTCTGGTGGTGTGGTTGCTTCCCTTTCCCACTTTGCAGCTAATCTTAAAAAAACACCGTCCATGTCGAACTCCTTAAAAAGTCATAACCAGCAATTATCTGTTTACCCTTAAAAGTTTCAACAGCCAGTTTGGAAAAGTTTCTTTTATGGCTTTTTTGAACTCAAAAACGGCTTTCCGCTTCTTGAAATCACGTTCAAAATATTCCTCCACCTCAGTTCCAGACACTTTTTCTAATATTTCATCGTCTGTGAAAGACTCAGGACATTGCAAGAATGAACGGCACCATTGAGCCTTATATCTTTCTTCAGGTGTTAAAATTTCCACAATCCCTCCATTCTCAGATAACAAAAAAATCAACTTGACCAGGAGATCTATCGGTTATTGCGCCAACGTTTCGGCTGGCAAGTTATTAAAAAACGTTATATTCCAACAACATTAAGCAACTCAGCTACTTTAATTAATTTATCAAGTGGCAACCTCTGGAAATCTCGTTGGTATCTATACTCAGTTGATATCAGCCCTGAAATCCTGACCCTTTCGTAATACTTGACAAGTTCAGCTTGTGACGCATAAACCGCATATCCACTGTTATAGCCGCTATCTAGGTGGTGTCCATTAAACCTAAACTTTTCATCTCTTCCCCACCCGTCAATCCTTACGGTGGCATTTACTCTCGCAACCTTCACAACAACGGCTTTGATATGTTTCCCTCTATTACCCCTGGCATTATTCCCTGTTGGACGTAACCAAACTTCCTTCCCTTCAAATTCTTTCATAAAATATAACAAAACGTTCAACGCCGACCCACGAGCACGTGCGCTCTTTCGTTGTCGTCCTGCCTCCTTTATTCTCGTATTAATTAATAGTTTCGCCACGGTGGGCGGGTTAACTTTGGCGTTAGCGGTCGTGCCTCTTCGTTTTAGTTGTGCAGTAGGTCACGTCATAATCCCTCGTGTGGCTGTATTTGTTCCAGCAGTTATCACATACATGGTCATCTTCATCAAACGCTTCCCAGCTGTCGGACTGCTCATCCCCACACCATGGGCAGATAATTTCGCGAGTATAATCGGTGTCACCGTCAAACTCTTCCACCTGTTTTTGGGCAATCTTTGCATGGCAGTTGTCACACGTTATGCCCCCTCGCCTTGTGATCAGGTCTTCTTTTGTTCCGCAAACATCACACCTGTAATGCTCCTCGCATCTCCATAAATGGGTTGCTTCTTTATCGCAAATCTTACATGTAAACATAAGCTCTCCTTTAATATCTCCGCTAACCAGCGGGTAAACGCAGACCGGAAAATACCCGGCTGGTTACCCTTGATCGTTAAATCTTAAGCCCTCTGAGCTCTTCCGCTTGTTCCGTAACATACTGATCAAGCCAGTCGTCTCCAGGATTTACTGCCAGATTAAATTTTCTTTTCTATTAATTCCAGACAAGGTCAAAGAACTCTGTTCTCTCCCCATTAAAACCAACCTTCACAGTCCAATTTCCAATATCACGCCCTTTTCCTATAATGATTTCGGCAACACCCTTGTTAGGATTATCAGGGGAATCGTTATATATCTCATCACGATATAACAGCAAAACTACATCTGCATCCTGCTCTATGGCACCAGATTCCTTGAGGTCAGAAATAACCGGTCTTTTATCGGTCCTGTTTTCAACTTGCCTATTAAGCTGAGACAAAACAATCATGGAACAATCTAAATCCTTTGCCAATGCCAACAATCCTGCTGATATCTTGGATAATTCTGCGGCCCTGTTACCATCTCCTTGAGATCCAGTTGACAACTGGATGTAATCAACTATCACGAGACCAAGAGGCTGTTTAATCGCAACCTTTTTTGCCCTAGCCGAAATTTCGGCAATGGTAAGGGCCGCTGTGTCATCAATATAGATGTTGGACTTTTTCAACATTTCTGCGCTATGCGTTAATGGAGCCCACTCGGCCTCCTTCACATATCCAGTTCTTAAACTATTTCCAGATACCTTAGACGCACAGGAAAGCATCCTTTTCCCGAGACGCGTGTCTTTCATTTCCATGCTGAAAATCAAGACTCCTTCGCCATCTCTTGCGGCCTGATCCGCGAATTTCAAGGCAAGGCTTGTTTTGCCCATTCCTGGTCTACCAGCTATGACGACATAATTGCTTTTCTGTAATCCACCCATCCTTGTGTCTAAATCAGCAAGCCCAGTGCTTATCCCGGTAACAGGTGTTTTGTTTTCAGCCTGTGCAGATATTTCGGCCATGGCCTCATCAACTATCTCAGAGATATGGACCGGCTCCCCTTTACCACCGCTACCTATTGACAACACAGCATCACTCAAAGCGCCTGTTAATGATTCCACGTCATGCCCGTTGTAGGCTTTGCCAACTATATCAGACAATTCTGTTATCATCCTGCGCTTTACAGAGGCGTCCTTTACTATTTTGCAGTAATGGTCAATCTTGGTAGGTATACAATCTGCTAACGATGAAATATAAGCAACACCACCTACCTGTTCAATCTTTCCTGAGTTATTCAATGCATCTGCAACCGCTACCATGTCAGGCTCAACACTGTTCGCATATAAGCCTGACATAGTAGAAAAAATAATCTTATGCGGCTCTCTATAAAAATCTTCTGCCGTTAAATTTTCAATAGCCGTTGCCATTCGGTCAAGGCTAATAAGACATGCGCCTAAGATGTGTTGCTCTGCTTCTATATTCTGCGGCGGGACTTTAGAGTTGATCATGGTTCATGCATCCTTCGTTTTTCGCGTTTCTATTACACTCTGGACCAGTTCCAGGGCGGCAGTGCTTTTTACAAGTACCACAAGTTTTTTCTACGCTGGCACTACCATTGTTTGCTGAAAATTTATCAAACATATTAGCAAATTTACTTTGCCCATCTTTTGATTTCTTGCGAAGCGGTGCCAAGCTCCTAATGTTGCCGCTCCAGAAAGGATCTTTTACCGCCCACCTTAACGATGGCTTAATTTCTTTTTCCAGATCATAACCATCAATCCGGACGAGTTTGTCAATCGAATCAATCCCAGCTAGAATTTCTCTGTCTGTCCTTTTTTGTTTTCCACCAAACTCATCTGA
>JBDLIP010000113.1 GCA_039714795.1 Pseudomonadota bacterium
ACTAATTGAAATGATCATGGTATCAATTTTTTAGAACCCGTGGACAAAAACTCACTTAAAAAGTCCTAAAATTTGTCCAGTCCATGGGGTGCAGCGCAGAGTGGGAGGTTTTGATTAAGGATCACCACGAAGCCTACATTAGTTGGGAGGAGTACCTAGACAACCAACAAATACTCACTCAAAACAGGACCGTTAGGACGCTAGGAAAAATAACATTTATAATCGTGTTTCGCGTTCTGTTGCTTGATCTTGCTGCGTAACGCTGTCTATAAAGTATTTTAGTTAGATTGTAAAGGTTATTTTTCCTAGCGTCCTTACTGTGCCTGTCCGTAGGGTTTAGTGCCGCGTATTTCTTTGTACCACCACAGAGCGTTGAACTTAGCAAAGCAGCTCTTGAGACCTTTAACAATGGCAAGCTTCTGGAAACTGCATGGCCCCGCATGACAAAGGGTGAACGCGAAAAAATCCTTAAATTGGCCAAGGGCCGGCGTCGTTAGGGGAAGTCCAGCATTTTCATACCAATTTTCTACTCTGAAGCAAATTTTTGGGGCAAGCTTCAGAGTAAAATGCAGAGTAACTGTGAAGCCTTGTGGATGGGTAATATAAAAGGCACTAATAAGTGCTACTCTGAAGTAACAGAGCTAAGAGATTGGTCCTGGCTTGATCAGGCTACTGTTCACTACTCCTTGAAAAAATCCTCTAGTATGACCTGACCTGCCACTAGTTCTTCTGAATACATTGTTGCTTTTAATCCACTTAAAGTTATCATTGCGATAAAAATGTTTTTTGTGGTTCTTGTTTCTCGCTGATAAATAGATTGTTTTTTGAGCAACTGTTGGGCGTAAGCCTTATCAATCGCAAATGGTTGGTTGGTGTATTTAATTTCACATATCGTTATCGAGTCATCTAGTCTATCAAACAGCAAATCGATCTGTGCTCCATCTTTTGTTCTGGTGCGCGGAATATACTTCCATGTTCCAATTTCTGAACCTTTTGGGATATGCAGCGCCTTCTCGATGTTTCCTATATGCTTATAACAAACCGCTTCGAAAGCATAACCCGCCCAGATTTTCCAAGAAGGCTGGGTGCTTTTTGATTCCCAATATCGGTGTGACAAATTTTGCTTAGCAATTGTCTGCTGCATAGGTTCAATCCAATGAAGATAAAACAGAGAGTATTCATCTATCACCTTGTAATAAATACCTCTCTGACGATGCCCATAAGGAATGAAGCTAATAATAAACCCCGTTTGCTCAAGTTCTTTCAATTTTTGTACCGCCCTTCCACCACGCGTGATATCTTCGCATTTTTTAAATAAATCAACTTGACTGATGCCATATCTGTGATTGGCAATGATTCGTATCAACTTTTGATGGATATTTGCTCCATCAAAAAGGGAGGCGTAAAGATTGTCAAATTCTTTTAACAGTAGCCCATTCTTGTGGAAGCACAATAAATCAATATTCTGGTTTGCTGATAGGCCTTTTTGAACCTGTTTAAGATAATGTGGAATTCCCCCAGTGACCATATACAGTTGCATGATCTGCCTGTTACTGAGTCTAACACCAAGGTATTCGAGGTATTCCTTCGCTTCTTTCAAGGTGAAAGGAGAAAGTTCTATTGTTTGGGTAATTCTATTATGTAGACCTCCTTTGTTATTAACTATATTCTTTATAATCCATGATGCTGAGGAACCACAAATTATCAATTTTATGTTGCCCTCACTCCACCAGAACCTATTCCAATAATAATCCACAGCTTGCAACAAACCAGATTTTTGGGTTGCCATCCACGGAAATTCATCAAGAAATAGGATAACTTTTTGCTTCTTTGGAATTTTGTTTATTGCTTTCGTCAATTGTTCAAAGGCAGCAAGCCAATTCTCAGGTGTCTGAAGAACGGCATTGTCATAAAACTTACTCCCAGTTTCAACTGAAAACTGTTTAATTTGTTGACTATAGGGAGCATCTTTGATGCCTGTCACGTGAAAGAATAACGCATCATCAAATTGTCTGAAATACTGAGAAATAAGATAGGTTTTCCCTATCCGCCGACGACCATAAATTGCTATAAATTCTGAAGTGTCTGCTTCTAAAGCTCGTTTTAAAAGCTTCTGCTCGTTCTCTCTTCCAATGATTTTGTTCATAATTTGGGTTTCCAAACTTATTGTGCCGACTTTAAAAATGTCATACCAGGCACAATAATGCAAGCATTCATTTTGTTGTGCCGCTTATATTCTGTTTATAGTCGGCACAATAAATCATCCTACATAATTTTGTGGATTAAACGAGCAATTAGCTGGATCAGGAGCTTTAGCAGAAAACTACACCATCAGATGTCCTATCTACTAAACCCACGATCAATATTCAATCCCCTACTTTTATCAAAATCTTTCACAACCTCAGGATTGACTCGTTTGATCTGGTTGTAGAAGTGCTTATCTTTGGCGATTTTCTCCATATGACGGTTATAGGCTTCAAGCTCTGACTTACTCAGGTAAGACTCTCCATGCCTTTTGATCATTGCCATCTTCTTTTCAAGATCAGCAGCAATAAGCTCCACGTGAGATTTTCTGGCAGGTCGAGTCCTGGTACTTGATTGTTGTTGGCGTTGTGGACGTGCATGCCCTGGGGAAGATGTGTTTTTCCGATTTTTCTCTTCAATCCCCAGCACCTTAATCGCTCTTTCAGCTTCATTATCCGTTGCTGGCCCCAAGGATTTGCTCAAATCTTCCGGTTCCTTGAACAGGTTTTTGGCAAAATGCACGCTGGCATGCACTGTGTCTTTGGCACGATCAAAGCGCTGTTGTGCTCGAGTGATAAGGCTATCATCGAGTTTCAAGACATTTTCAAACTGGTCTGGTTCCAGCTGATAATCCACCCCAGAGAGCTTTTCATGCGACCTGGATAACCGATCCACTAGAAGTGATTGGTTATCGAACTCAAGTGCTGATGCGTAGACTTTAAAATTGTCTCTGTGCCGGGTAAAGCCAACGTAGGACAAATTGCGAGCCTGCTCAAAGGATGCCAGCATTTTGACATCATCAACGGTCGTGCCTTGAGCTGCATTGATAGTCACAGCCCAACCATGCCGGAAATATGGGTACAAGGTTGGTGAAAAACTGACTTCACGTTTGTCGGCGCCATTTAACATTACTTTGACCTTGTGAGTGTCAATTTCAGTGATGATCCCAAGGGTGCCGTTTTTAACCTTCATGCCGTAGTCATTTTTTTTGAAGATAATTTGGTCACCTACAGCAAACTTCAGGTCTTGGTACTCTCTCTTTGTTTGACGAGTCTTTTGGATCCCGTGAATACCAACCTCAACGTCTTTGGCTACACTGATTGTAATTTCTTGCTGGGCTACAGCTCCAGATTGCTTGAGTTTGTCCCGCACCATACGGTTGATATCGTCGACATCTTTATTGCTGTGGGCCAACATCAAGGAACTTCGATCATTTTGTGGTTGGTTTTGTTGCTCTTTCAGCCAATCATACACCATTTGCTGCTTGGTTTGATGGCGCAAATCAATGTTTTCTCCATTGAGTTCAAGACCTCTAGCCTCAAGCAGCGCTTTTGCTTTTTCTCGTTGTTGCTTCCACTGTTGATATAATGGGAAGTGCTCGAGTTTGCGCATGTGTGGAAACAACTGGTTTTCAGAAACACCTTTATGCAACAAGTCACTGCGGATTTGGTAGTATATATTTCCAGCCAGGCGCTTGGTCATCGATGCAGCTCTTTTTAGCTCTTCATCGGTTAGCTTCTGCCCATGCTTTAACTTGTTGAGTTCAGGAATCGTCTCTTTGACCATGGATACATGACCTTTATCACAGTAATGCTGTAAAGCTTGCTTGGTTTTTTCCTGACCAAAAAGTTGAGTGGCCTCTTTCTGCCAATCCTGACGTTGGCGGATGATATTTTCAAGCTTGGCAGGAGCGACACGATCCAACAGCATTCGAAATGGAGGGCCGGCTTGAACTGCTTGCAGTTGGCCTTTATCTCCAACCAACACCAGTTTGATGCCTTGGCGTTCGACAATATCGAGCAGCATGCTCATCTTGCGGCTATCAACCATACCAGCCTCATCAAGGATAAAGACAGAGCCTTTACCGTATTGCTCGCGTCCCGTTTCAAAACTTTTGAAATACCGATCCAACGTCATGGCACGGATGCCAAGTTCTTCCAAGTTTTCTGAAGCACGCCCTGTGGGTGCAAGCCCTAGCACTTTATAGCCTGTATCTTGCCAGGCAGATGCAGCCACCTTCAAAGCTGTAGTTTTACCCGAACCAGCATAACCTACCAAGGTCTTCAAGCGTCCTGGAGTCACTAAATGATCGATGGCAGCTTTTTGCTCTGAGTTTAATCCACCGAATTCTTTTAGTTCTTGAACAGCCTGCGCTTTAGCAGCTTCAAGATGTTGGGTGAGCACCCCATGGGTTTTACGTGTAGCAATTCGTTGGCCACATTCGATCAGTTCAGCTTCAAGTCTAATCAAACTTTTGGTAGTGTATACTTGCTTGTCCGTATCGCTCAGTTTGATCAATTCATCACTGGCAAACACCTTTGTTCGAATTTCTTCAAACACCGCATGACTATCTACATAGCGGCCAATTACCCGCAAGATGTCTTTGTCAGTAAAAGTCGAGTAATTTTGGCTGACTAGCTCCAACACAAGATCGGGTCGGCTTTGGATTTTGAACAAATTACGCCGGCGAATGTCTTCAAAGGCTGCATAACGAAAGCTTTCAAGTCCTTGCTTAACGCGCTGCAAAACCTTGTGGCTTTTCTTCAGCTGCGGTTCAATATCAATCCCACGATCCGCATAAGATCTGTGATCAACGCGAGCTTCAATGCCTTGCTCTTTCAAGGTTACATTGACATAGTCAGCCCAACGCTCCCGCCACTCATACACTAAGTCCTTCTTCTCCCAATCACGATTCTTAAAGCCAAAACCGTCAACTGTAATATGACGAGTCGAAAGTAGCACATGACAGTGTGGCTTGGACTGCCCAGTTTTCTTATCCACATCAAAATGGAAATTGCAGATGGCCACCATGCCTTTGTTGACACAGTGATGTTGGACAAAATCACGTGCCAATTTAATGTTTTGCTCATTTGTAAGCTCATGCGGCAAAGCAACCTCAATTTCCCGATAGATTTGCGAATCGACTCGTTTTTCAAACGACTCGATATAATCGGAAAATTTCTGTAGCGTTTCCTGACGGTTTTGTGCAAGCTCTTCCTGCCACAGCTTCATAAATTCAGGAACATGCTCAGGCAGCAGCATTTCAACATGCTGTACGGATTTACTTTGATAATCAAAGCTTTGACCAATGCGCTGATCAACAAGCTCTACACCAGCTCGATAGGCCAAAGCAGACGCACCACTTTGGCCCTTGCCGCGTGAGATCATTTTGACATGCAGATGGTACAACGCCATCACAAATCCTTCCCTAACTTTCGGGATATCGCTCCCGACGTGTGGTTCCGGCAAGCGTGTGTGCTTCTCACTAACGACTTGGGCTAGACTTCTTTGCGATAGCAATTTAACAAAGGAGTTTTGTCATGTATCCTACTC
>JBDLIP010000114.1 GCA_039714795.1 Pseudomonadota bacterium
CTTATACAAATAATATCTTCCTCTGATGCACCTTATTTCTGTATTTGGCGCTTTATGTTGCAAAACCCAATCTGGATGAGCCATTTTATGTCGTTAGGTGGGATGGGAATAACACCCTCGCCTTTAGGCGAATACTTTAGTATTAATTAGAGTATGGAATATCGTCATAGTGCACACAGTCTATATGATTTGAAGTATCACTTGGTGTTTTGCACCAAATACCGGTTTTGTATTCTGACAGGGGAAGTTGCTCAGCGTACACGCGTCCTAATACGAGAAATATGTACTGCAAATTACGTAGATATAGTAAGTGGCAGTATGATCCCTGATCACATACACCTGCTAACATCGTTTCCTCCAAGTTTGTCCTTATCTAAGATAGTCCAATACATTAAAGGAAAAAGTAGCCGTAAACTGCTATCAGAGTTTGAGCATTTACGCAAAAGGTATTGGGGACAACACTTGTGGGCGAGGGGATATTTTGCGGTAACGGTTGGTAATGTTAATACCGAAGACGTTCAGAAATATATTGAGCAACAAGAGGAGCATCACAAAAAAGATGATTTTAAGATATCAGAGCACTAAGCTTTCAAGCGTTTAATCCGCTTTGCAAGCGATTATTCAAACCACCGCCTTTATCCGGTCGTAATTGATTCCTTTCCTTACTACGTGGTGTTTTATTAATGTCACGTAGTAAGGTATAGTAACAAAAATTTGAATAAAATCCAACCTTTTTTGGGCTATTTAAACGGATTGTAACGAATTTTTTGGAGGGAGATATTTATGGATTATTTTTTTTCATGAGGTGGCCCTGTGTTTTACACGTTCTCCATGGGTTGCGCACTGATTGTCCCTTCAGGAGTGACAATGATTTGGTCAATCCGAGCTTGAACTTGTTGGAGCTTTGTATCACAGTGCTTTTTTAGGGCCGTTCCACGTTCGCAGGCAGCAATCATGTCTTCCAGGGTCATCTGCCCTTCTTCCAGCTGGTGTACTAGGCTTTCTAACTCTTGCATGGCATGTTCAAACTTAAGCTCTGCAACAGGTGTTAGGGATTGCAAGGGGGTATTCATCACTTTAATTTCCTTATCTTTTAAAAAACAAGAGCATGGCCAAAATTAACAGAGCGAGAGCCTGAAGTAGCACTCGCCAGCGCATCAAACGATTGCTTTTCTCGCCTTGGTCTTTCGACGGCTTTGCACGAAACATGGAGACTATCCCTAAAACCAATGTCAGTAAAGTAGCTATAAGGACTAAAAACAGCAGAATGGAAAAGACGTCAGTAAACATGGCTCACCAAATATGGTTATTGTACCGTAGTGAGGAGTAAAAACACGACCCGAATAGGACTCGTTACGGCTGCTTTCTTCCGAATCTGACCGGGTTCACAAGCAATTCGCCCGTGCCTACTCCTCGAGCTTATATTAAGCTTATTTGTGCATAGAACACAAGAGAACGATCTGTTAAACTTATTGTCATATACCTGTGCTGAATCAAAATGTTGAGTTTGATGATAGCTGCCAGCTTGCAGTTTGCATGGGTAAATGAGCACTTTGAGCGTATCAGGAAACAGATGTTTTCATTTCTCTTCAGTATAGATTAAGAAAGTTTTACAGGCGATGCTGACAGTACAAGACACAGTCTATCTTTCAATCGAAACTCCTTTGGGCAAAGACGAGCTTGTCCTCAAGCGTTTTGCAGGGGTTGAGGCTTTATCAATGCCCTTTGCGTTTGATTTATCGATGATCTCCAAAAAAAGTGACCTCGATTTTGATGCTGTCGTGGGGCAAGAAGCCACAGTTACCATTGCCATTGATGAACAAATGCGTTGTTTTAATGGCATTATTGGTGAATTTGTCCAAGGGCATACTGATTATATGCAAGAGTCTGGGATCACCTCTTACACGGCTAAATTATACCCTAAACTTTGGCAGCTTAAATTCACCAAGGATTGCCGCATTTTCCAAAATCAAACGACTATGGATATCGTTACACAGATTTTGCAAGAAAATGGTGTGAATAGCTTTGAAGATCGCACACAAAATCGCGGTAAGGCTGTACGTGAATATTGTGTACAGTTTAACGAGAGTTGTTTTGATTTTGTTTCACGCTTGATGGAAGAAGAAGGAATCTTCTATTTCTTTGAGCACAACCAAGGTGAGCACAAGCTTATTATGGCTGATAATGTGCAGGCCTACCAACCTTGCCCTGGTGCGGAAGACTCTGAACTCGAAATGGCTAAAACCGATGTGGATTTTCTAAACAAGATAACGCATTGTTTTGTCAAACAATCAGTGATTTCAAAACAGCACGATATCGCAGATTTTAATTATGAGACCCCAAGTACTCAGCTATTCTCAACGCTTGCAGGTAAGGGAAATGAAGGCAAAGTTTATGGTTATCCCGGACTTTTTCAAGATCAGGGTGAGGGAGAAGAAGACGTAAAAATTGGTATGGAGGGAGACGAATGGCCGCAAAAGCACGTACAGGGTGCTTCAACGATTCCTTTCTTCTTGCCTGGGTTTACCACCAATATCTCAGGTCTATCACGTGAAGATGCCAACAAGCAATACACACTCTTTGAAGTGAAGCATGTGGCCGAATTGGATCAAAGACAAAAAGATGCACTATACGAGAACAGCTTTGTTGGTTTTGACGCAAGTGTTATCTTTCGCCCCACGCGCAGGACTTATAAACCTTTGATTTCTGGCACACAAACGGCTTTTGTCACAGGAAAGGGAGGCGAAGAAATTTGGACTGACAAATATGGTCGTATCAAGGTTCAATTCCACTGGGATCGCGAAGGTAAACGTGATGAGATGAGCTCATGTTGGGTACGTGTAGCCCAAGGATGGGCCAGTAATAACTGGGGGGTGTTGTTTACCCCTCGCATTGGTCAAGAAGTGGTCGTTAGTTTTGTCAATGGTGATCCAGATCGCCCCCTGGTCACGGGATGTGTTTATAACGCCGATAGCTTGCCGCCTTATCTTCCAGATGAACCAACCAAGAGCACGATTAAAACAGATTCATCGCTCGGGGGCGGTGGATACAATGAAATTCGTTTTGAAGATCTTAAGGGATCAGAGGAAATTTATATTCAGGCTGAAAAAGACAAGAATGTTTGGGTCAAGGATTCACGTAAAACTGATATTGATTGCTTTGAAACCCTGACTGTCGGCAAAGATCGTAAAATAGATGTGAAAGGTAACGAAACACATACTGTTGATCTAGAAAGGTCAGTTACAGTCACTGGAAATGAATCACACACCAATGCTGCAAACCTCACCCATGATGTAACTGGAGATGAATCACACACCAATGCTGCAACCCTTACCCATGATGTTACAGGGGATGAATCACACACCAATGCTGCAAATTTTACCCATGCCGTAACTGGAGATTATACGTTGACAGTTGATGGCAATTTGGCCATTACAGTGACAGGGGATATCACGATTAATGGGAATTCGGTTGCACTCAAAACGAAAGCGACAACGAGCCTAGAATCAGGAGCAGAGACGACAATTAAAGCTGGCGCTGATATTGAGATGGAGGGAGTGAATATTAACTCCAAGGCTTCGGCAGATCTGAAAGGGGAAGGGGCAATGATTAAGATGGACTCTAGTGGTATGGCTGACTATATTGCATCTGGTGTGACAACGGTTAAAGGTGCAACAGTCAAAGTGAATTAACTTTTTTGATAGGATGGATACATGACTCAGGCTGTAGAAGCGATTGTACAAGAAAATCTACCTCCGCAAGAGGGAGCAGAAGAAACACCTGTGCCACAACCAGATGGCGTTTTAGAAACAAAAGATGAAAGTGGGCAAGTTACCCAACGCTTAACTTTCAAAGCGGGTATTTTGCAAGGGCCGGCCGAAATTTTTACCGAAGATGGATCACTGAGTCAAAAAATGTACTTTCGTGATAATCAGTTGGATGGTCGTTGTGAATCTTTTGATGACAAAGGAGAATTGACACAATGTTTGACTTTTCTACAAGGTAAACTTGAAGGGATAAGTCAGTATTATGCAAAAGGGAAGTTAACCGCCACCATTCCTTACAAAGCGGGCAAGCAAGATGGTGAGGCGATTTTTTATGCCCCCAATGGTAAACCAAGTGGTCGGATGAACTACAGTCAAGGTGAATTGCATGGTTCATTCCAAACCTACAATCCTGAGACTGGAAATTTACTGACCAAGGTCTCTTACAAGAACAATATTCTCGATGGGCACTCCGAGCTGTATTACCCAAGTGGTGTTGTGATGGAAAAGAAATTTTACGTGCAAGACAAGCTTGTGGGCAGGGCCATTGAGTACTTTGAAACCGGAGAGGTCAAGAAAATCACCCATTATGAGGATGGAGAGGCAATAGGCCCTCCGGTGGAATTTGATGAGAAAGGAAAGGTGGTTAGTGGGTAGCCACTCACTGCTTTCCAACAGAATATGCTACAAAAGAAGACAAATTGACGTAAATCATGACAGGCTCTGAAAGATGACCAACGCACCCACCTCAACATTTTTCACTCCCCCAAAGCCACTAAATGCAATTAAACACATCATCTGTGTTGCCTCATGCAAAGGAGGTGTTGGTAAATCAACCATTGCTGTTAATCTGGCGCTAGCGCTTAAACAGAATGGACACTCTGTAGGGTTGTTGGATGCTGATCTTTACGGTCCTTCATTGCCACAAATGCTCGATCTAAATACAGGCCCTAAACTGAATGAGCAAAATAAGATCATTCCGTTCGATCGTTTCGGCATCTTATGCATGTCAATGGGCGTTCTTATACCCCAAGAGTCAGCTCTTGTTTGGCGCGGTCTCATGATCCAAAAGGCTTTGTCACAATTGCTGCTGGATGTTGAGTGGGGAGAACTTGATATCCTCGTGATCGACATGCCCCCTGGCACTGGAGATCCTTATTTGACTCTTGCAAAGAAAATCCACGTAAGTGGTGCAGTCATTGTCTCAACTCCTCAAGAACTTGCTTTGCTCGATGTAAGAAAAGGAGTGCAAATGTTTGAAAAGTTAAACATCCCTGTGTTGGGATTTGTAGAAAACATGAGTTATTTTATTTGTGATAGTTGTGATAAAAAGCATACTCTTTTTGACACAGGAGGAGCAGCAAGAGAAGCTAAAAAGCTTGGCTATCCACTACTGGGAGAAATACCATTGAATCCTTTAGTGCGTATTACTGCTGATCAATCATCTCCGATAGTCACTCAATATCCAGAGCACCATATTTCCCTAATGTATGCAAATCTGGCCAACGCAACATGGGCACAGATACAAAATTTACCCCTTAATGCAGGTTCTGTCGCATCTGTTGCCGTCCCGTAAAGATTGAGGTATCTTCACCAGGAAGGTAGGTGCTCAAATGTTCAAAGTTTCAGAAAAACTCTCACATCATTTTAAGGGATTCAGTTCTTCAGCCTCAGTAATCCTGATGTTTGTCTATATGTATCTTCTCCAAATGTCAGGGTAGATCGTCCATTCAGATCCGTGTTGAATGACAATTGGGTATCCGAGGCTTATCTGCGATTATGCTTGCAAGT
>JBDLIP010000115.1 GCA_039714795.1 Pseudomonadota bacterium
ACATCTGAAACATTAACATCTTGTATTATAGGAAATCTTTTTTCGAAATAAGGGGGTTTTTAGGGTTTTAGGGGCTCAGGCCGTTGAACTTGGGTTAAGTTAGATCCCATAAGTTCTTTCAGGTCCAGCTCTTCTTGTGTAAACAGAGAAGGCCATTCATCATTGTAAGGAGTAATTTTTAGCACTTTCATGATACGTTTTTCTCTTTGGCCATTGCGAAAATATGCGGGAATAGTGTTATTGTAGCTGAGGTGTGTCAAATTACGAAACGGAAATAGATAGGGGATAAATGGAGGCCAACAGAACACTGACTGGAGACTCAAGGCTGGTGGACTACACCAAGGTTGAGTGCTAAAGAACGTCTAAACAAAGATTAAATTTCAATTCTGCCAAAATTGCCAATTGCTCAAAACTTATCTCCTCCCTACCATGTGTCGGGTACATACTCATGGAAATGTAAACCTTTCCACGAATATCTTCTAAATTCATCAAAGCCTTGATTTGTGATTTGTTTTTTCTCATTTTATCACAAATGTTTTCTAGTAATTTATGTATTCCCCCTTTTTCTTCAGAATTAAAGTTTTTTGAACACCAGGTGCTCGTTTTATATTTTGCATATTTTGGATTGTTCTTTATATGCTCACCCTTTTTACCAATGATGTCTGCTTTCAGTCCTAAAATAGACTCAACCCTATCAAGTGGGACAGAGTCGCCATATAAATTGACTGAAATTATCAATCACTACCGCCTAAAGGCGGTAGTTTGAATCACGCTTGCAAAGCAGATTCAGTGTGATGAAATATTGAAGTTATCTTGTTTATGGTGTGCTTCTTGATTTTCTATGTAATCTTGAATTTGCCTCTCATTCAAATTTATGACCGTAACAGCAAAATATCCTCGCGCCCATACACGACTCCAACACTTTTGTAGTTTGTTATTCGGGGAAACGAAATACTCAAGTATTCGCCTAAAGGCGAGGGTATTTTCCAATCCCACATAGAGATATAAAATGTCTTTCAGTATCATCTTCATCTTTTGAGTTATGCATTTGAACCATATCCTTGCAACTTTGATACTAGGATAAAATAAAAAGCTTAGGAATGTAAGCGAAACAATATCCAGTTTTGTAGGTGAGGTTTCCTTTGGGGAAAAAGATCCTATCACAACGCATCAGTTTTCAAAATTGGAAGTTGTTCCGCTTCCATTCCTAATTCAATTTGTAGCGTTGGTTTTATGCCCAAGAGCAGTAGCACTCCACTGATTGCCAGCAAGATTAAATCGAATCAAAGCGCAATTATCAAGCATCCATGAATGGTTTTGTATTTTGTGGTGTTTGCAAAAAGCGTAGTGGATTCCCCCATGTGCAACCACAAGAACAGGTCCAGGCTTAGAAAGAGCTGAGTTTATACCTTTGACTGTTTGTTGGATAAAATTTTTGGCATCCGGGCATGTAAAATTCGCGCCGTCCGTCATAGTTTGCCATACAGATGCCGTACATTCTTCTAGATCGTCCAGTTCATACTGAGAAAGGTATGAATGTTCGAATAAAATATTTTTTGTTTCTACGGCTCGTGTTAAAGGGCTGTGACAAACGGCCCCCAAATGTAGCGCAGAAACTAAATTTTTAGCATCATAAGCCTGCCTAATACCATTTTTATTTAGGGAAATATGAGGATCGTCATAATGGTGATCTGTTTGCCCGTGGCGAATAAAATAAAATTCTTTAGCATCCCTCATGGGCTATCCTTAAATTAAATTCTTGAATTGTTTCTTGTTGCCCTACCATCAAAGGCATTTTTTGACAGTCTGATAAAGTCATCCATTTAAAATCATGATGTTCAGGAGTAATAACAACTTGAGGCTTTTTTTGAAATTCAATAAAAAACATGTGGTAGGTGTACCGCCACTCGGGGGTTTTTACATAAAATGCCCCCAAGTCTTTTATCAATTCTGCCTGGAGATTTAATGATGTTTCTTCTTGCATCTCTCGGACCATTCCTTGAAGTGGTGTTTCATCTTGCTCGACTTTGCCACCAGGCACAGCCCAAACAAAGGGGTCTCTTGATTTTGAACTTCTTTGTAAAAAAAGAAACTCATCACCACATTTAATCCATCCTATTGCTACAGAAACCTGAGATTCAAACCACTTTGGAATTTCTTTATATATAGCTACTTCACTCATAATAAATATACCTTACCTCTAGGCGCATCCATTGCGCCATTATTCGTCAATATTGCTAACCCCGCCACAATAATAAAGTTCATGCACGTAAGCATCATAGCTTAGCTATTCATCTTTCATCTACACAGGATACTATCAACTCGTTGTTTCTTTTAACAAATCGGCAAACATGTCATCCATAAACAGAGAGACCGTATTCGTAATTGGAAAACGCAACGACCCAAAGTTTTTGCTCACGATTCCCAGCTACATAGGTTGAGGTTCCTCTCCAACCACCAGTGTGCCTTACAACCTTATGACCATTTACCTCTCGAAGGCCCCAGCCGTAGCCATAACCCGATGATGCTTTTGGTTGGCTTCCTGTGGAGGTAAATATCTTTTCCACTGTTTTGGCGCTAACTAACTTCGACTCCTCGATGCCGACAATCCACTGATAGAAATCTTTTAGCGAGGTAGCAATTTGACCATCACCGGCTGTTTGGTCTACAAGGAGCGTTTTGCATTTCTCAAAAAATGGCCACTGTTCATAGCCCGTTGCTAAATTTGCTTTCTCTTTGGTAGTGGCGGTGCTTAATACAGTCGAAGCTTTCATATCAAGAGGGAAAAAGATTGCTTTTTTTATAAATTGTTCAAACGGCATACCTGAGACTTTGGCAACAATAGACGCCAACAATGCGTAATTGCTATTGCAGTAGGTGAAGCGAGAGTTAGGTGGAAATTGCAGACTGGTTTTTGTTTTAATGTATTCAATAATGTCATCATTGCAGATATGTTGCCTGCCTTTTTCATCAAAAAGAGTATTGGTATATTCTGATAACCCAGATCTATGGTGAATCAGATGTTTAACCTTGACTGATTGAGTGTACTCAGGCAAATCAGGCAGATAAACTCTGATGGATTGGTTGGTATCAATTTCCCCCTGCTCCTCTAGTATTGCAATGGCCATGGCAGTGAACTGCTTAGAAACGGATGCTAAATCAAACAATGTATCCGTAGTGATGGGAAGCTTTTGTTCAATATCAGCATAGCCATAGCCTTTTTGATGAATGATTTTTCCATCTTTGATCACCATGAAGGCAATACCAGGCCCCTGCTCCCGATTGAATGTTTTAAATTTTTCATCGTATTTTTTCACAATGTTTTCCAAGCTTGCTGATAGGCTTGGAGCAGTCAGTACAATTGCAAGTAGCAGGGCTAAACCAACATTGAAATTCAAAGTCCTGGAAATAAGTTTCATATTATTACTCCTTTTAAAAAGCTATTAATGAGTTCGCATGCTCTTACATATATAAACGTAGTTCTTGTTGAGCGAATAATCAAATCAATTCTAAGGGTTAACTAAGTTTGCTTGTAAAACTATGAAGTTCATAACGTTAATCTAATTTGATTGTTTTCCATAGACTGCCAGGCATCTTTGTTATATCATTAGGCGTTATTTCAAGAAAAAGTTAGGGTTTTTGATGATTAATACAATGAAAAAATTATTTTTAATTGGTGTGATTTATTTATGTTTGCACCCTACGTTTGCTACTGATAGCGCTCCAGAGAATCTGCAAGACGAGAGACAACTAAATACAATAATTTTGTGTGAAGTCGCCGAAATTCTTAAAAAGCGCTTTGAGACAGTAATCAAAATCAACTCTTACACTTTTTTAAGCGATCCAGATCGTCGCAACTCCCTAGTTAGAATAACCCTCGAAGGTTCCTCACCAGAAGTCCCTAAAAACGTTATTTTCAAGCAATCGTTACCCAAAGAGTCAGATGAAGATAATAAAGGGGCATTTGCACGATTTGCAAGGGAATGGGCTGTGCTTGAATTTTTAAGCGGCGTTCCGAACGCGTTTCATAGCGTCCCTCAGCTTTATGGAGGATCGAAAGAGAATAAGTTTGTGCTTATTGAGGATCTAGGAGAGATACACGTCAGTTTAGTTGACTCTCTAACACTTCCCGGTGAGCAAAAGGCAATTGAATCTTTGCAACGTTATATGAAAGCACTGGGAAGTTTCCATGCTTCAAGTTTTCGGAAAACCGACAGATATTGTGACATGTTAAATTTAATTAATGAGAATAATATCCACTTTGAAAACGATATAGTCTTAGAAATTAAAAATGCATTGCCTGCTGTATATTCAGTTCTTGAAAAACTTGGTTTGGCTTTAACGACAGAGCTAAAGGATGAGATTGTAATGGTTATCGAATCGATGATCGAACTGGGACCTTTTACGGTCTTAACACATGGAGATCTTTGCCCAGATAATGTTTTTGACAATGCAGAAAAAGGTGAATTGCGGCTTATCGATTTTGAGCTGGCAAGTGTGGGAAATGCTTTGCTGGATGGTGTCTACTTGCGAATGAGCATGCCAACAGGCTGGTGTGCCAAGGCTATTCCAGATGAACTAATAGCGCAGTTAGAAACCATTTATCGGGACCAGCTTAGGCAAACAATACCAGCTGCAGATAATGATGCAGAGTATAATGTAGCCTACACAAATGCATGTGCGTATTGGTCGCTATTTACCATCCTTGAAATGGAGTCGGAAGATGTTTGGGAGCAGGAAAAGATTGGAGAATCTCCTGTGGTGCTACCTGGAGGTCACTTATGGAAGCCGGAGGATAATTTTATGAGACCTCGCCTCATATCACGTCTGCAAGCCTTTGTCGCAGTGACTGAAGAACCAGCTGTGCTACCACACCTAAGACAACTGGCGCAGCAACTTTTAGATAGAATACAAAAACGCTGGCCTGATGCTAAGGCTTTGGGAGTATATCCTGCATTTGAATAACCGTTATAAGTTCTGCCGTTTTTTGACTAACCTCATATCGATATGGGAAAGTTCCAGGCTCGCCCCAAGACTAAAGTGATGCAGCAGTAATAATTCAACATATTGAGCTGGCGATGACATAACGGCGTATCACAATCGTTCGCTGTTTGCGAACAGAGAACTATGACTCAGTGGAAAAATCACTTCAATCTAGGGCATTACTGAACTGAACCCAAACACAAATAAAAAAAATCAACGCCTGAATTTCGGCGGCAAGCCAGCTACAAGCTGTGCTATGTCTTAGAGCATAACTGATGCTTTAACTTGAATTGCGAACATCATGATAACAAATGCAAACAGACGTGAACATTACCAAGCGTTGATTGATAAAAACTCACAATACGAGGGCATATTTTATGTGGGGTTTTGTGTGAAACGCCTCCAAAAGTACCAGTAGCAGATTGTAGGCAGTGGAGATCCAGTAATCTATCAAGCTTAGCGTTGAAAACATTCGGAGT
>JBDLIP010000116.1 GCA_039714795.1 Pseudomonadota bacterium
TTTCCAGCAAGTAAATAAACCATCGTTTTAAATAATTTATTCTTATACCCTTTTGCTTTTCTTTTTGTTACTTGTTTGTTGCAAATCCGTGGGGGCTCATTGCCGCCCCCACGAATTTGCGACAAAAATGGGGCTCAGTTTACTTCACTGAGGGAGTTAGTATCGAACTTTTTGATCAGAAAAAAATTCAGCTTACCCACTCAAAACGCAAAAGAGCCGAATATTTTAACAACAAAAATTTGTGCATATACTCGCAGGTATAGCATCCGGCGTTTGGGTATGGCTTTAATTTTTCGTTAACTACTCTTAAGATATTCTGTTCATGGTGTTTGGGTTTTGTAAATTCTATAATTAGAACTCCAAACATTTTCTCAAAATAATTTTGAGAAAAATTTAACAACCTAGAAGGAGAAAAACATGAAAAGAACAATATTTGCAGCGCTCATGACTGCAATT
The DNA here is from genome assembly GCA_039714795.1 of Pseudomonadota bacterium. Classification (NCBI taxonomy): domain Bacteria; kingdom Pseudomonadati; phylum Pseudomonadota; species Pseudomonadota bacterium. The sequence continues at coordinate 457 of JBDLIP010000116.1, forward strand.
CTGGTTTTGCCTGCAAGCGCTAGGATTGGCAACCAAGCGGGTCCAGCACGAGACGTTATTGTAACGATGCAAGATGTATCAATAACCGCAGATCGCCACAACGCAGACCGTGGAGTAATTACCGTCCAAAATCCCACCATTAACTATAAAATCCAAAAGGGTAAAGAGGTTGCCAAACCTTTAACAGCAGCAGGTTTTGCAAATCTTTGGTCACCAACATCCCAATCGAAAGATAGCTTTGCCAAAGTGGCTCCGAATGCTCAGTTGAGTTTTTGGGATCCGGCACATAAAAATTTCTACGAGGCTAAGTTTTCTATCGAGAAGGTAACGATTCCTGAGGAAGGCAAACTTCAGCTTGCGGTCCGCTTTCTTGATCGTCAGCATCCTATTCAGGTGACAGGCAGGCAGGCAACTACAAAAAACGCCAAAGCAACCACTACAGGCCAGATTCATCCAACCGCATTGAGCGTTGGGCAAATCGAGCAGCAGCTCCATAACACCAAGACCTCTGCTGTAATGGTTATAGATAACAGCCCATGGGATCCAAGGAAAAGGTAACAATAATCTGAATTTCGGATAAGAAGTACCTATATCCGTATCAGCTCTCATACCGGAAGCCAATTTTGCCAAGCTGGAACGCAAAATCCGGCTATCCGGCCAATTATTTTTTCCTCAAAATATTGTCAGGCTAGGCAACTACCTAGATTTCGCCACTTCATGTTTTTTTAAACAATGACTGCAAGACTAGCTTTTTAAAATCGTCAAAATCCATATCCATTGGTATTTGCTTAACAATCGCTTCAGGCCAGCTATTGATATCACCACGTATAGTTTGAATAAGTTTTTTCATATCGTCTCTTTTTAAACTCGATGACGTGCCACACTTTGCACAACAACTGCTTTTTTTGCACGAACAGCGCTGGATACCGTCAAGCCAGGCGTTATAACTATCATCAAAATAGCCAGCATGACTCGCTTGCCGGCGGACAAGGTCAGCCAAGGCAATAGTTACGAGTACCCGCATGGGTTGAGTGGGAAATAACTCTTGCAACTTTGGTAGAATAGGCAAGGCATGAAAAGCTGCCAAAACAGTTGAGAGCCCACCTAAAAAGCGGCGCCCCTTCACACAATTGGCGTTATTTTTAGGAGACCACAGGTGCAATATTGTGTTGATCTCTCGCTCAATCACTCCGCTTGCCCCCAATACCAATAGCCCCCCACCTAATATACCGAAACTGTTGGATACTCCTGGAGAGGTAATCTCCAGCATTGAGCTCCTGGAAAGTTGGATGCTCGCAGGGATAGCCATGAAGGTAAAACCGTTATCGATAACCTGTGAAAAATCTTTTCGTAAATCTGACCCATGCGTTTTTGGGTTGGCATCGGCAGACTCTCCATCATCTAGCAAGGGCGATATTTCGTCATTAGCAAATGAGAGTTGTTGAATATCCTCTTCCTCTTGCATTCTCTGCAAGTATAGCTTGATTTTCTGCATTTTATGCAGCGTATCTCTCTCGGCAAACAACAGCGCACCTAAAGGATAAACATTTTTCTGAGTAGTTAGAAAAGCTTCCAAACCAATTCCCAAAACTCCCGCTCCAAACACCTGAGTAAACCAATCATATTGACCAGCTTCAGAATCGAACAGTAAATTAAAGTGAATGATTGCTGCTATGGAAGCTGGTAATACCGAAATGAATTTACTAAAAATCACTTGCACTCTCTCGCGTTGTGAAAAATCGCCCCAACTTCTCTTAAGCCGCATAAAATCATCAAAGATCCGGGTTCCAAAGCGATATAGGAGAGCTGAACTATGGAAAGTCATAGTTGGCTGGACAATGCACATAATGGTAATGTCCTCCCATGTCATAGTTTCACGTCCAGGAGCAATCGGAAGATGAAAGAGTATGCCTAAGCCCCTGGTCAAAAGGGCAACATAGGATTGTGTGATATAGGCTCCACCCGCAAAGCAACCCATTTTCAGTGAAGTAATCAAGGCACTCCTCAAGCATTCATTTTCGATCAAGGGCTCTCTTTCAACATAATACTTCAAGTATCTCACGAATGACTGGTTGTCCCCTGCTAGGTCTTGATCTCTCGGGTGTATTCTATCTAAGCCAAGTTTGTTTTCCAGGATTACTGCATGCTGGTTTGGAAGTCCTGCAATCCACATTCTCTTCGCATGGATTGTTTGCAAATAATTCGCTCGCTCAACAGCAGGTGTTGCTGCGGCATATGTTTTTAAAAAGTCATTAAACAATTCATCTAGAGCACGACGGGATCGATTCGTTTCTTCAGCCAGCACGGACAACGAGTAACAGCTAAGAAAGAATACATCAAAAACTGAGCCCCCAAACACATAAGGTGCTAGTTTGAAGGCCAACCCCATCTTGCCTCCAGCTAATAAAGGACCAACTACAACCAATGAACTAAGGTCAATGAATAGCCGTGTTTTGGGGTGATCAGCTTCATCAAAGCCGAAATTTATGGTGGAAGAAAAGCTACGTACATGTCCTGATTGCCTGAGAAGTCGTCTATAAGCAGAGCTCCATGTGGTCAGATACTCCTCCATATGGTCCCAAAGCAATGGCATTCGATTAAGGCTTACATACGTGCAAGCAATTGCAACATCTAAAGCAGAGAGCCCCGGCCAGGTAAAAAGCCTTGCGCTGGGCTGCGACCAATCTGAAAAAAACAACCTGTTTAACAAATAACTTTTGACAAAAACATTAACCAGACCGGCAGAAAGCTGTATTCCGTTTCCAAAAAATTGTCTTATTTGTTCAAGCGAAGAAACATACTGCAAGCGATCAAGGTCTGCTGCTATCTCATCTTGTAAACTCGAGTCAGAATCCTCAAGATTTGTTTCATCTTGGCTTGGGCTGGAAGAAGAGTCTGTTTCACCCACGTATTGCCGACTCAATTTTTGCAGTATTTGTGTGGGTAATTTATCTAGCGCTTCTGGAGAAACTTCAAAGCCTTTTTTCTCCAAAACCCGAAGTAACGCCAATAACCGTTCTCTTGCTGCCGAGGGTTCTGTCCTATAGCAATGCCCAAGCTTTTCAGTTTGCCTTTCCGCATCTTGTGCAAACTGCATTGCTTGGTGAGCTCCGTAACTGCCGGCAAAGGCTTCTTCCCATCCCGCAAAATCTCTTTCTATATTGGCAATAAAAACCCCTTCGGTAATTCCCTCTAGCAATGTTCCAAACTGGGTCATGCCAATTTTAAAAAGCTGCCAACCCGTACTCGATTGCTGAGGGGATTCTTCCTGCAAAGAACCCCCACTATACCACTGATAAATGGAGGCAGCACAGCTTTTTGTCCAGCGAAACAACCGCTTTGCTTTATCAACAACATGGTGTACGCTCGAGTGAGCCCCTTTCCAAGCAGTAGGCAAAGTTACAAGATAAAATCCGGTGTTGAAAAGTACACTGCCCATGCCATCATCAATACCCACTAAATCTCCCAAATATTCTAAAAAAGCCGCACTTGAACTGCCAACAGCAAAAAATGCAACTCCACCAGAGACAATCATAACAGCTGCCTTACCTGAGGTTGTTAAGACCTCAGTACGGGTACAGCAGCATTTTCGCCGCTTTTTCTGGTTTGGATCTTCTTCCAAGCAGAGGTTTTGCACTAATTTTGTTGAATCGACTCCACTCGTTTCCTCTTTTGATGACGAATAACCGTCTCCTACCTCTACTAACAAATTATCGGTTGCTTTAGAAGTTACGCAAAGGGACAATGACAGCAAAATAGAAAAAAGAATTAGTCTCACTTAAACCTCAACTGCCACTTTAATTTGGGGCTAGTGTACCTCTAAGGATAACGGTTGTAAACAGTAAGGACTCCTAAGGCCAGGGCTACTTCATGAAGATTATGTTGACTTTTTCAAAGTCTTATCTACAAAGGGTTTGAGTGCTCTTACAGATACGTGCAATACTACGTGCTTTTTGCAGGCTGAAAATGGCCGAATATGATGACTGTTTCATGAGGTAGCCCTGAGCAATTACAACTTTTTTAATCGGCGGAGGTGTGAACACTTTCGGTGGAAAATCGTGAACGTTTTCGGAGCTCGATGCCAAAAATTGTTCAAGCTTTTCCGCCGAAGGTATTCACGTTCTCAGCAATACGCAGTAGTCGAATAACTAACGAAAAATGATTGTTTCGTTAGTTGACTTAAAATAGATAACGTGTATGTTAGTTATCCTAAGGTAGAGACTATAGTAGATTAAGTTGGGGATAGGGAAATGGATAAAAAACAGAGAGTTGGGCAGTACATAAAAAGCTCCTCTGTCAGTGGAGAACATTACTTAGCTTATATCCCCCAAAGCCTTCCACCAGTCAGTCCTCCCTTGGATATGCTAGAATTATAATGGAAAAAGACCATACTCTTTTTTATCGAGATGTCTGGTGATATCTACACTTTAATCTGCATTACCAGAGGCTGCCTGTTCCGACTAACAAGCTGCCATCAGTTTATTGTAGGCCTCATTCGGTGTATCGCCATAAAAGCTCATTTTTAAATCTCCTATAAAATGGGCAATCCACCCGCCATTATCAGCAATGTGTAAGGTCACAGCTTCATCGCCAACGTAAGGATTTTTTGTGCAAACTTTTTTTAAAATTTTATGCTTGCGTTTGCAAAAAAAGGAGGCTAGTCTTTATGAGTAAGCGTGGCAGGCGAGGTGTCGAAAGCACCGCACCTTCCACTAACCAACCCGATCTAACCAATGAGATCAGATATGGCTAACGCCAATGTACATTATCGCACCTTCCAGCACCAGCATTTCATGGGGCAATTTCTTAAATATTTGCTTATTTCTGCTTGGTTTGCCGCACGAATGTTGTGCAAGCGGTATGTTGCGGCGAGTTGTAGGGAACCCTGGCGCGTTTGCCCCTTGGGACTTAGTCCCAAGGGAGTTAATTTCC
>JBDLIP010000117.1 GCA_039714795.1 Pseudomonadota bacterium
CTATTTGAATTAAAAAGGAAATTTCAGAAAAAGTTTACGAAAACCTAAAAAAATATTACTTATTTATCAAAGGGTTATTGGTCCAGCGGGAGTGGCTGTTGTAAGTGGAATTGAATGTCGAAGAGTCCTGCAAATAACCTCTTGACTTGTCAACCTTTAAGGTTTAAATGTACTAGCGAGTGGTCAAAACTAGAGGTGGTCAAATGGGAGAAAATCCCTTTGAGTATATTGTGCATCAAGTTTTCTCGTTAGGCGTACTGTCGCTATTTTTGATGCAGTATCTTTGAGCGGCGCTCAATGATTCACTGGTCTTGGGTATACTTCTGATATTCAAAAAGATCCAAAGATCCAAAGAAGCAATGTTTAGATATTTAAGATAATATTTGTACAAGAGAGTACTCTTGCTTATAAAGATGGGAAGTCAGGAGAGGAACTATACTGAGCCCCATTTTTGTCGCAAATTCGTGGGGACTCATTGCCGCCCCCCACCCCCGCTAGGATATTTCCAAACAAGAATCATATATTTCCGGGTCGATTTCGAAACCAATTATGGCGATCATTTCAGTAATATTTTTGCAGCTTGAACTTGTGGCATAACAGATGATTCGCTGAAGGTAGCATTTACCTAAAATTCAGCTTACCCACTCAAAACGCAAAAGAGCCAAACAAACTCTACCAGGAAAGAAGCATACCGACTAAAAGCTTGGTCCCCACTGAATAGGAATCATTTTTGTGCGATACGTCGGACAAATTTAGGATGGCTTTAGAGAAGTTTGGAATAGAACTGGTACTGTGCCGGTTGAGCAATGACAAAAGAATAACAATTATGTGCTTGATTTTTTTAATAAAGTTATGATACAAATGAGCTATTAGTTTTTTGTTTACAGATTTATTAACTTAATATGAAAGAAAGTTACTGTTATGTATAAAAGAGAGTTTTGTTCCTATCATTTTAATTTAAGATACGTATTGATGCTGGGTGTTGTTGCAGTCTTTACCCTTAGTAATGCATCCATAGGAAAATACACGTTAACGATTCAAGAAGAGGAGCCTAGTAGTGGGCCCGTTCGGACATCTGTAGTTATTAAAGATGATATAGGTGAAAATTTCTTTAGTGCTTCTTTGGGTAGATATGAAAAGGCTGTAGAATGTAGAAAAGGCAATATGAATATTCATTTTTTGATAGACTCTCTAGGAAAATTGAAGATAACAAACTTAAATCAATTATATCTGGACAAATTGACGATCAAGTTTAAAAAAGATGTTTTATTAATAGGTGGTATTACATCTAAGCTAGTAGATGCCGATGTAGGTTCAATCTTGCTTGTAAAGTCAGATGCCGACAAAAAATCCAATAAAAGAACTAAGTTTTATTTTGGAACCTTTAGGACTACAGAAACAAATCTGAAATTCCAGGGTGGAGGCATTAGGCTTTCTTACAACAAAGGTGAATGGTATAAATGCGGTATATGGTCTGATAATGCAAAGTTACACTGTGAAAGTAAGACAGGAGGTTCAGCTTTAGAATTGGGTAAATTTTGCTTAAAAAAAGGTGGTAGTTTTGACATCCCTAATAAGAATAAGGCAACTGTTACGCAATTTATTAATGATTTGAGAGAATTAAACAAAACCTGGGAGTCCAAAATTTCTGTAAATGGCGACGAAATACAGTATGGAATTTTTAAGAATATGGAAATGTCACAAAGCTTCAAAGATAACTTTGATCAAGCTAAAGTTATCCTTGATCAACAAGGGGAGAACTTTCCATATCGTCTATACCTTACTAAAGCTAAAGAAATCCAAGGGAAGAACTTTCTATATCTTATATACTTTAATGAAGCTGACGAAATCCGAAATAAGAACCTTAAAGAAGAGGATGCGAGTTATGCTGCTCAGCAATATGCATTTGATAATATTTTTGACGTAGTGAATAAATTGGTACGGTCCTTAAATTATGACGATGGTTTAGAAGAATTTCTTGAGCAGATGCTCCTCTACTATATTGATACAATTAAACCTCTAGAAAAAAAATACGGGGTAAATATCGATAAAACAGTTTTTTGTGAAAGTATTAAGCTAATTGAGAAGAAACGAGAATTAAAGTGGATGGAAAAAACTTTAGACCATTGTAATAATAAATCCTTAAGTAAACATGATGTGGTGTGTAAACTGATTAATTGTCTAATATATATTAAGGGTGTGGACCGTTCTGATAATCCTCTTTCACAGAATTATGTCATAATTTTGATGGTTGGAATGAAGCTAGCGATAATGCAGGCTGTTGAGATAAAAGATCCAACTCTACGAGCCACTGAGTTGAAAAACATTCGCGAGACCATAAAAAAATATCGGCGTAATATAGAGAAGACTATGAAAAAAGAATTTAATAGGATAGTTTTGAAAACGCTAGAAGAAGTTGCAAATAGGGAAAATAATATCTGCAATAATATTGTGCGTACCCTCTCCAAATTTCCGGGTAAATTGACCAGACGACAGAAATTTACCGCCTAAAACCAATGTCTTAAAATCTGGAAATTCAGATTTACCCGGAGACATGCAACTCATTGCTAGTTTGCTCAAAAAATTGACCGAAAAATTTTGGTAGCCGTATAGAAATATCGGCACTGTACCAGTTCTATTCCACACCTCACCCCAAACCAAGTTTTTTGGTGGCATAACCGGGATAGCCTGCCATTGAAACAAACTCTACCAGGAAAGAAGCATACCGGCTAAAAGCTTGGTACCCACTGAATAGGAATCATTTTTGTGCGATACGCTGGACAAATTTAGGATGGCTTTAGAGAAGTTTGGAATAGAACTGGTACAATGCCGACTCACTGATATTGCAGCTCTTGTAAATCCTTAAAGTAAGCCAGTGCTTCTGGATTGGCCAGAGCCTCAGTATTGTTAACTTTCCTACCGTGAATCACATCCCGCACAGCGATTTCGACAATTTTTCCGCTTCTGGTGCGAGGGATATCAGCTACAGCGATAATTTTTGCTGGCACATGGCGCGATGTAGCCCCAGTTCTGATTTTCTGCTTTAGCTCTGTAATCAGGTCTTCATCTAACGTCACATCAGCGCGTAATTTGACAAACAAAATCACTCGTACATCGTCCTGCCACTCTTGGCCAACGGCGATGCTTTCCAGCACTTGCTCAAACTGCTCTACTTGGCGGTAAATTTCTGCGGTGCCAATGCGCACCCCTCCGGGGTTTAAGACGGCATCTGAGCGTCCATAGATGATCATGCCGTCATGCTCGGTGAGCTCAACAAAATCGCCATGATGCCAGACATTGTCAAAACGTGAAAAGTAGGCATCGTGATAGCGGGTGTTTTGTGGGTCGTTCCAGAATCCAATCGGCATTGAGGGGAAGGGGCCGGTACATACCAACTCACCTTTTTGCTGTGTGACCGAATTTGCCTGATCATCAAACACCTCAACCTTAAGTCCTAAGCTACGTGCTTGAATCTCGCCGCGCCAAACAGGAGCGGTGGGATTTCCCAGCACAAAGCAGCCCAAGATATCACTGCCGCCAGAGATGGAGGCTAAGCAGACATCGGCCTTGATGTCTTGATAGACATAATCAAAGGCTTCAGCAACCAACGGCGATCCAGTGGACGTGATCATTTTCAAAGAGTCTAGTTGGTGTGTTTGTTGTGGCTTAACCCCAGCTTTAGCAATAGCATCGATGAATTTAGCGGCTGTGCCAAATAATGTCATGCGTTCTTGCTCAGCGTAATCAAACAATACATCGGCATTCGGGTACACCGGTGAGCCATCGTACAGCAGCAATGTCGCCCCTGATGCCAGCGCTGAAACCTGCCAGTTCCACATCATCCAGCCGCAGGTAGTGAAATAAAATACCCGATCACCGGTTTTGATATCGCAATGCAATTGATGTTCTTTTAAGTGCTCAATCAGGGTTCCCCCGACGCTGTGGACAATGCATTTGGGTTTTCCGGTGGTACCGGAAGAAAACATAATGAATAGCGGGTGGTTAAAGGGCACTTGCTCGAATACGAGGGCAGGGGAGTCAATGCCGGCTTGAAATTCATCCCAAGTGGTGGCATGCGGTATTGAGTCAAGCGAATCGCCCGTCTCTGCGTAGGGAAATACCACCACACGCTCAAGGCTCGGCAGTTTTGCCACAATAGGTTCAAGTTTTTCAAGAGAGTTGAACAATTTGCCATTGTAGAAGTAGCCATCGGCACTAAACAAAACCTTAGGTTCTATTTGCGCAAGACGATCAAGAGTACCTTGGACTCCAAAGTCAGGTGAACACGATGACCAAATAGCGCCAATGCTGGCAGTGGCCAACATGGCGATGAGGGCTTCTGGAGTGTTGGGGACAAAGCCAGCAATTTGATCTCCGGGTTTGATCCCTTGGTAGCGCAGGGAGGCAGCAATTTTGGCGACTTGATTTTTGAGCTCATTAAAAGTTAGCGAACGCCTGACTTTGCTCTCGCCCCAAAACACCAGGGCGATATCATCGCCTTGGCGCCTTAGAAGATTTTCTGCATAATTAAGGCGGGCACCAGGAAAGAAACAGGCTTGTTGCATTTGCTCTGCGTGCTCTAGCACAACTTCACCGCGGGTTTGAGCAATGATACCGGTAAAATCCCAGACCGATTGCCAAAAGGCCTCTGGTTGATCGATCGACCATTGGTATAGATTTTGGTAACAATCGACTCGCACGCCCCAATGTTTGCGGACATGTGCAATAAAGGCGGTCAAATTCGACTGTTGGATTTGTGTTGCACGGGGTTGCCAAAGGGGAGGGGACATAGGTGTTGCCTCAATCTCTGTTACGTCAGGTTTTTGGGCTAGACTGCTGACAGGCATTGTATCCTCTTGAATGTGTTCGATAAAGCTGGTTTTTTAGCTATTTTTAAGTTTATCTTAGGTCGGTTTAATAGTTGGTTAAAGAGCTCAAGAGATCTTTTGATTGGATAAGAGATAACTGTACTTTCTGCCCGCAGGCCGTCATCCTGAACGCTGATTTTCCGGAAATTGTAATTATCTTGGAATGGATGTTAGGTCAGCTAAATTAAGGCGTTCGTTATTGTAGCGCATTGATATGCGTTATCTTGGGAGTTCTGTATGCTTGAAATTGCCATGTTTAACTGGGAACTCATGCATATCGTGTATAACATTCTCCAACGAATTACATAGAAATTAAATTAAATTTACTGTTGCTTCATCAAGAAATTTGCGCTAGCCTGTACCTTAAGTCGTGACGCAATGGGTGCGTAGAACCACCCAAAGCGCCACTAACCATGATCGATCTAACCGAAGGAGATCAACCAATGGCTGACGCCAACATACTATATCTCGTCCCTATTTACCACCAAAAGCGCTGCT
>JBDLIP010000118.1 GCA_039714795.1 Pseudomonadota bacterium
AAACTGACCTCTGTATGGTTCCTCTCCTGATCTGTCATCTTTATAAGCAAAAATGTTCCCCTGTACAAATATTACACTAATATCTAAACGTTTTTTCTTTGAATCTCTTTGAATACTGAAAATATACCAAAGAGAGTCCATCCATAATGCATTGAAAAACAAGGCATTAGTGCCGATCATGATTCTAAGTTTCGCTATTTTTTTACTTAACTGAAGAAGTTAGTATCGAAATTTTTGATTAGGAAGAAAATCTACTACCCACATGTTTTTCAAAAGAGCCAAAGAATTGGATCCTGTCCCGGATCCTGCACCTTCTCATCTTCCCTATTTAGCCCAATCACTTTTTCCTCTATAATCACCTGCATATTGCAAATGCACGGACGTTTAAGAGGCTTTAAGTGGTATCTTCGCTCAACGAATTGCTACACAAGATTCAAGAGGCATTGAAAACTGATTTGTTGGAGGACAGCATTGCGGCAGATCAGCTTAGCATTGTTGTGCCTGTTAAAGCTATTGCTAAAATTTTGACTTATTTGCGTGATGCAGAAGGTCTGTTATTTCGGCAATTGGTTGATTTATGTGGGGTGGATTACCCAGCGCGCACGCCTAGATTCGAAGTGGTATATCATTTGTTGAGCCTCAAACATAATCAACGCCTGCGGGTGAAAATTCGGGTTGATGAGGCGGATATGGTACCATCAATTTGCTCTATCTTTCGCTCTGCTAATTGGCTCGAGCGAGAAGTCTGGGATATGTATGGTATCCGCTTTGCAGGTCATCCGGATTTGCGTCGTTTGTTGACGGATTACGGTTTTGATGGATTTCCCATGCGCAAAGATTTCCCCCTGATTGGCCGCGTTCAGGTGCGCTATGATCAAGAAACCAAGCAGGTACAAAACGAACCCGTCAATTTGCAACAGCAGTTTCGCAGTTTTGATTTTGAAAGTCCCTGGGAGGGAATGGTGACAGCTGCACAGCATGCATCTCCTATCATACCGGGAGATGAAAAGGCGGCTGACAAGCAGGAGGAAAAATCAAAATAAATGCCACGCTCTGAAAAACAAAACATGACCCTCAATTTTGGACCGCAGCATCCGGCAGCCCATGGTGTGTTGCGCTTGATTCTTGAGATGGACGGGGAGGTGATAGAACGCGCTGACCCGCATATTGGCTTGCTGCATCGCGGCACCGAAAAGCTGATTGAGCATAAAACTTATCTGCAAGCAATTCCCTATTTTGATCGCCTGGATTACGTTGCCCCAATGTGCCAGGAGCACAGTTTTGCCATTGCAATAGAACGACTGCTCAATATCGAGCCACCGCCGCGCGGCCAATATATCCGGGTGATGTTTGCTGAAATTACCCGGCTTTTGAATCATCTTCTCAACATCACCACTTATGCTCTAGATATCGGTGCCATTACGCCATTGCTGTGGGGGTTTGAAGAACGGGAAAAACTGATGGGCTTTTATGAGCGGGTTTCAGGTGCGCGTATGCATGCCGCCTATTTTCGCCCTGGGGGCGTGCATCAGGATTTACCTGACGGCTTAATGGATGATATTCACGAGTATTGTCAGCAGTTCCCGGCATTTCTGGCTGACCTTGAGGGGCTCCTGACGGAAAACCGTATCTTTAAACAACGCAGCGTTGATATTGGGGTGATGGGCGCAGATGAAGCCATCAACTGGGGCTTTACCGGACCGATGCTGCGTGCCAGCGGTGTGGCGTGGGATTTGCGTAAAGCGCAGCCTTACGACGTCTATGAGCAAATGGAATTTGATATTCCTGTTGGCAAGCATGGAGATTGCTATGCTCGCTACCTTGTCCGAATTGAAGAGTTGCGCCAGAGCATCAGAATCATCCAGCAATGTTTAAACAAAATGCCGGAAGGCCCGGTTATGATCGAGGATCAAAAGATTGCTCCTCCCAAACGCGCTGAGATGAAAAGCTCAATGGAAGCCATGATTAATCACTTTAAACTGTATACCGAAGGATTCCATGTCCCTAAGGGAGAAATTTATGCAGCAGTTGAAGCACCTAAGGGGGAGTTTGGCGTTTATCTGGTAGCCGATGGTAGCAATAGGCCGTATCGCTGCAAGATCCGTCCTCCTAGCTATTTCTTTTTAGCAGCTATGGAAAAACTCTCTAAAGGGCATATGCTGGCAGATGCTACAGCCATTATTGGTGCTATGGATATTGTCTTTGGGGAGATCGATCGGTAGGACTATACCAGTGAGGTATCAAATTTTGCATACACTATGCTTTGTTACGATCTTTTCGAAATTGATGAATTTGAAAAAAATCATCAAGACAAGCAAATTGCCATATGCTAATGTGTTGTACGGGCTTTACATTATTTCTAAATCAATTTTCAAAATGCTGGCAGAGGTGGGGTATAAGCCTTTCTTTATCCAAAGCTTGGGTTGTCAATGAGTGAGACATTTACGTTTACAGCAGAAAACCAAAAACAAGTGCAAAAGATTTTAGCGCGCTACCCCGTAGGCCGACAAAAAAGTGCAATTTTGCCGTTGCTGGATATGGCGCAACGGCAATGCGGTGGTTGGCTGCCGCAACCGACACTTGAACACGTTGCAGATTTGCTGGGTCTGTCGCCGATGCATGTCTACGAAGTTGCCTCATTCTATACGATGTTTCACCTCAAACCCGTGGGTAAATACCACGTGCAAGTTTGCACCACCACACCCTGCTGGTTGCGGGGTAGTGATGATGTGGTCAAGTTGTGTCAGAAAAAGCTGGGTATTAAACTTGGCGAAACGACTCCAGATACAGCTTTTTCTTTATCTGGAGTTGAATGCTTGGGTGCGTGCGCCAATGCGCCGATGATGCAGATCAATGATGATTATTACGAAGATTTAACCTCAGAGAATATTGAGAAAATCTTGGATGAGCTTAAGTCAGGCAACCCTCCAAAGCCTGGGGCACGGTGAATTCCAAGAAAGCTGGGGGTAGAAGGGGCCCATCATCCTCACCGCCCATAACGCAGTAACTTGGCATTGACGGCGCAGACAATTGTGCTCAGAGTCATTAACACTGCTCCTACTGCTGGACTCAAGATTATTCCTGCTTTGTACAACACTCCAGCAGCAATCGGTATTGCAAAGACATTGTAACCCGTCGCCCACATCAGGTTTTGTATCATCTTTGCATAGGTTTTGCGAGCCAAGCCAATCAGCGCTACCACATCAAGTGGGTTGCTTTTGACCAAAACAATATCTGCTGTTTCAATAGCCACGTCCGTTCCAGCGCCGATGGCAATTCCAATGTCAGCTTGAGCTAAGGCTGGTGCATCATTAACGCCATCACCGGTCATAGCCACAATCCATCCTCTGGCTTTGATTTCTTGAATTTTTTGCGCTTTTTGTTCAGGTAACACTTCAGCAATCACTTCGTTTACCCCCAATTGGTTGCCAATCCAATCTGCCACATGCTTGTTATCACCGGTTAACATAATGCAATGTACTCCCATTGCTTGCAAGGCTTTGACCGCCGTAGTTGATTCTGGGCGAATAATGTCAGCAAGGGCAATCGCCCCCTTCACTTGTCCATCTATCAGCACATACACCACAGTTTTGCCCTGTAGGCTGAAATCTGAAAGCATTGTGCTATTGATTGTGCTATTGAAGGAGATGTTGGATTGCCTTAGGTACCCAGAACCAACCACCTGGATTTTCTTTCCTTTAACAAGCCCTTGGGCTCCTTGGCCTGGAATGGAGATGAAATCCTTAACTGACCATCGTTGGTCACTTTTGCTCACGATGCCGCGTGCGAGCGGATGTTCGGAATTTTGCTCCACCGATGCGGCATAAGTAACCAGTTCTTCTTCTGAAATCGCCTTATCAAATACCAGCACATCGGTGATTCCAAACAGCCCCTTTGTCAGAGTCCCGGTTTTGTCAAACACAACTACCTGAGTCTTGCGTGCAGTTTCAAATGCACTGCGATCCCGGATTAAAAGGCCATGATGTGCAGCAAGTGAAGTTGACACTGCCACGACCAAAGGAACGGCCAGTCCCAAAGCATGCGGGCAGGTAATAACCATCACGGTTACCATACGCTCCATAGCAAAAGATATGCTTGCCTGCGGCATCCACGCCCACGCCGCAAAGGTGAGCCCGCCACCTCCAAGAGCAATCATCGTTAGCCAAAACGCTGCACGCCCTGCAATATCTTGAGTTTTGGATTTGCTGGTTTGTGCTTCTTGCACCAGTTTGATCACATGACTAAGGAATGTTTGATCCCCGATGTTCTCAACACGCACCACCAGCGCCCCTTCACCATTGATGGAGCCACCAATGACCATATGCCCCTCACGTTTTGTAACGGGCAGTGATTCCCCGGTCAGCATCGATTCATTTAACGCACTTTTGCCCTCGACAATTCGTGCATCGGCTGGAACCTTTTCTCCTGGTTTAATAAGAAGCTGATCACCGATTTTAAGATTCTGTAACGCAACAGACTGCGTTTTTCCATTTGCCAGGACTAAGCGTGCAGTTTCCGGCATTAATTTTGAGAGTTCTTTAAGAGCTTCCCCGGCTCCCATTACGGACTTCATCTCAACCCAGTGACCTAACAGCATAATGTCAATCAGCGTGGCCAGTTCCCAGAAAAAAGGTTTTCCCGGCAGACCAAAGACGATGGTGGCACTGTAGATGTAGGCAGTGGTAATTGCCACTCCAATCAAGGTCATCATACCGGGATTTTTGGCTCTGATCTCTGAGGTCAACCCAGTGTAAAACGGCCAGCCACCGTAAAGATAAATAGTGCTTGAAAGTCCAAACAAAACATAGGTATCCCCAGGAAATTGTAGCATTGCATCAAGACCTAAAAGTTTTTGCAACATAGGAGATAGAATAAGGATCGGTATCGTTAATAGCAGGGATACCCAAAATCGCTGGCGATAATCCTGTACCATGGATTGCTGGTTGCCGTGGTGACAGCCTGAATCTTGGTGATTTGTGGTGTGCTTATGCTGTTTTTGTAACATTTTAAGGGTGCCGGACATTTTCTTTCGTGTGTTTTGATTTCACGAGAGTATAGCGTTTGTTTGTTTAGCAATCTACAAACACGGAAGCAGACTTTATCGAAGCTGCATGCATGCAGGGCCACCTCATGAAGATTTATTTATTTTTCATGATAAGCTGGGCTAACGCCTCATCATCCCATGAACAAATTTTTCTATATCCTTTTACCGACTGA
>JBDLIP010000119.1 GCA_039714795.1 Pseudomonadota bacterium
ACTAAAATGCTGTCAAGAACTATTTTGAAAAAAATGCAACTTTTTTTGAAATGTGGGGCATCTATTATGGGGGTACCCGGAGATATGGAGAAGATACCGCAGCGTCCTTTGGGTAACCATGTTTAATGAACGATAATAACATAGATAGAGAGGTAACGGGAGTCACCTCTCTACCTCTAGTCTTTTGCGGTCATCGGCGTCTCCGCCTGTACCGCACTATTATCTTAAACCAACAATGTATCAAACAGGAAGTACTATTTCTGCAATGAAAAGCCAATATTAGAAAATTGCCTTTAACCGCAAAAAACTAGTTTTTAATAGACGCGCTTCGCGCGAATTAATTTATTGGGGCTCTGCCCAAAACCCCGAGATATTTATAAAAAGCCTAGAGGTTATTAGTTTACGAGATAACAAAACCGGACATTTTTAAATTGCTAGAATCCTGAACTCCCAACATAGTTACAATTTCCGGGAATTCAGGATCAAACAGCGATACGAAAGAGGATCCTAAAATATGACCAGCTCGACTCAGGGTCAGAATTAACCCTTTACCCAGATCAAGAATCTGGCTATAACCAAGAGTTACAAACTGTTGCAGACAATGCTGGGCATCTTCTTGAGTGTATAGAGGCAAGGCTGGATGGTGTTTTGTATAACCATAACGATTGGCTCTGCGGGCATCTTCTTCATGCAAATACCCACTATCAGGCAAGAGAATAGCACATAAATCAGCAGTGGCCTCAGAACAATATATGGGCCCTGTAAAACCCTGCCGTACCAACAACGGCACATATCCAGAGTGATCAATATGCGCATGCGTTAACACCACTGCATCGATAAATTTTGGATCTAAGGACAACGCATGCCAATTGCGCAAACGCAATTCCTTATGCCCTTGAAACAAGCCACAATCAACAAGAATTTTTTTGTTGTTGTGGGTGACCAGAAACTTTGATCCGGTTACCGTTCCTGTGGCTCCTAAGAATGTGGTCTCCATGGATAGCCTCCTTCGACTAACTCAAGTATAACCACAAAACACTTCATAATTTGCTAATGGGGGTAGGAAATGGACTTTTATACCACCCTTATACTACCCTTATACTACCCTGGCCAAAGTCAACACCCGAACCTGCCCAGCACCAGCGTCAAGCAACGTCCGGCTGCATTCCTCAATCGTTGCCCCCGTTGTATACACATCGTCAACCAACACACAGGTTTTTCCCAATAGCCGCGCGCGGGCTCGCTTAGGCACGCAAAACGCACCTCGGACGTTTTGCAGGCGCTCCAAACGGGTGCGTTTACCCTGAGAGGGTGTGGCTTTACGCCTTTTCAGAGCGTGATTATCTTTGACCACGTCCATCAGCTGTGAAAGCGCATTGCTCAAAAGGGCAGCTTGGTTGTAACGCCGCATCAACAGACGGCTCCAGTGCAACGGCACCGGTATTAGCACATCCGCATCTAATAATACATCTTCTCCCACCTTGGCCATCCATTGGGCAAAGATCGGAGTTCCCCACAAACGATCGCTATGCTTGAATCCGAGAACTAATGATTTGCTATGATCATCATAAACCAAAGCTGAACGACACATCTTGAAGACTGGATTTTTCTGACTGCAAAATACACACAGGCTTTGAGCTCCCACCTTATACTCAAACGTCAACCCACAACGAACACAATAGGGCTGACTGATAAAATTTAATTGCGGCCAGCATGTCGCACAAAGCGTTCCTTGCTGTTCAACAGGGGTTAAACATACCAAACATCGCACCGGTAAAATAGTTTGCCGCACCCCTTATGCACTCAAGGGTAAGTCAGCATCGACTCGCTCGGGCGCGACATCTTCGATGGTGAGCTGCACCGAGTCCCGCCCTTGCCAGCTATTGATGCGCAAGGTGCCGGCAACGTGGCATACCGCACCATTTGAATTGAGCAAAAATTGTCCTAATTCTGTATCAGCGGAGCGAAAAGCAATGCCAGAAAGACGTTTGCCGGCAAAATCGGCCAACTGACAGCGGACATGATCAGTGCCAACAAGATCTGCTTTAATGATACGCATCCGACCAAATCCAAAACGCGGGGTGGGATTGCCTATGCCAAAGGGCCCGAGACGTTCAAGACTCAAGACCCATTTGAGGGTGGCTGCCTGCGGTGTCAACACCCCATCCAACATGAACTCTTGCGGCGCATCCATAACTGTTTTGTTGAGGCGCTGGGCAAAAAATTCGCACAGGGCAGAAAATTTTTCCATGCGCACCGTAAAGCCAGCAGCCATAGCATGTCCACCACCGGCAACCAACAAGCCCTTCTCAACAGCTGCTTGCACCATGGTTCCCAAATCAACGCCAGTAATGGAACGGCCTGAAGCCTTGCCAAGGCCTTGTTCATCTTGGCTAATGACACAAGCGGGCCTGTTAAATTTCTCTTTTAATCGGCCCGCCACGATGCCAATCACACCTGGATGCCAATTATTGCCAGACACCATTAAAATTGCAGCATCTTTTTGCAATTCAGCTTGCCTAATAGCCTCTGCCAACACGCTTTCTTCGATCTCTTTGCGTTTTTCATTAAAGTGATGTAACCGCTGCGCGATCTGGGTTGCTTCTTGAGGATCTTCGCTGCACAACAGCCGTGTTCCTAAATTGGCTTCTCCAACTCGACCGCCAGCATTAATCCTTGGCCCTAGCACAAAGCCTAGGTGATAGGCCGTAGGACGCTCACGAATGCCAGCGACATCGGCTAAAGTTTTCAGGCCCAAATTTTGCCGCTGGCTTAAGATCTTCAACCCCTGATGCACAAACACCCGATTTAGATCTTTTAACGGCATTACGTCGCATACTGTGCCGAGTGCTACTAAATCTAGCAATCTTCGCAGATCTGGTTCTGGGCGAGTTTCATACCACCCTGCTTTGCGCAGAGCGCGATTGATCCCCACAGCTAGTAAAAAACTAACGCCTACGGCTGCTAAATATGTGAAAGGACTCGACTCATCAAGTCGATTTGGGTTAACCAGCGCCACTGTGTCGGGAAGTTTGACGGGACCAATGTGATGGTCAATGACAATCACCTCTAATCCATTTTGCTTGGACTCACCCAAGACTTCATGCGCACTGGTGCCACAATCCACAGTAATAATGACTTTAACGCCTTGGCTTTGCAATTTGGCAAAGGCTTCGCGGTTGGGACCATAACCTTCTTCGATTCGGTCGGGAATATAGGTCTGGACTTTACCTCCCACTTGCCTTAAAAACCGCCATAAAAGTGCTGACGAGGTTGCCCCATCGACATCATAATCACCAAAGATTGCAACTTGCTCTCCGGACTGAATCGCCTTGACAATACGCCCCACAGCAGTGTCCATATCCAACAAGTGGGAAGGATCGGGCAGTCCTTGCCTTAATGTGGGATTCAAGAAATCGTCAGCTTGTTCTAAACTAACACCTCGCGCTGCTAACAGGCGTCCCAGCGCATCGGGAAGACCAAAAGCTTGCGCCAGGGCCAATGCCAAACGCTCTTGAAAGGGACGGATGCACCAACGTTTTTTCGAAACTGATTGTTCTACCCTTAAGGCTGTTTCGTAAGACATGGGTTTTCTCCTTTATTTTTTTAAATTGATGGGTTAAGCAACTCTACCCATCGCCAAAAATTTTTCTCTCCTGTGTTGCTGTAACTCAACAGCACTCATCGGAATCAATTCTGATAACGCATTTTCGGTCGCCTGCCCCACTCGTTTGATGGTTCTTTCTGCATTACGATGGGCACCACCTAAAGGCTCGGTGATGATTGTATCGATAATCCCCAGTTTCAATAAATCTTTAGCTGTTAGCTTAAGGGCAGCTGCGGCCACATCTTTTTTATCCCGAGTGCGCCATAAAATAGCAGCACAACCTTCAGGAGAAATTACTGAGTATACAGCATGCTCAAGCATATGCACCCGATTACCAACAGCAATGGCAATAGCACCACCAGATCCTCCCTCACCCGTAATTGTTGAAACAACTGGAACTTTTAAAGCCCCCATGGTTTCTATGGAACGGGCAATGGCTTCTGATTGACCGCGCTCTTCAGCTTCCAGCCCTGGATACGCGCCAGCCGTATCCACCAGTGTGATAACCGGTAGCTGAAAACGATCTGCGAGTTCCATCAACCGTCTGGCTTTACGGTACCCTTCAGGTAGCGCCATACCAAAGTTGTGTTTGACCCGATCTTCGGTATTGCGCCCCTTTTGGTGCCCCATAATGACAACCGACGTACCACGAAAACGCCCCAATCCACCTAAGATCGCTTGATCATCAGCAAAAGCTCTATCTCCCGAAAGTTCAACAAAATCTTCCAAAAGCATTGCAACATATTCTTTAAAATTAGGCCGCTCTGGGTGGCGAGCCACTTGCACCTTTTGCCAGGGCGTAAGCTTACCATAGGTGCTACGCAACAATTTTTTGATTTTGTGGTCGAGCCGTTTAACTTCGTCGGCAATGTTAATGTCACCAGTATCAGAAAGGCTGCGCAACTCTTTGAGCTTACCCTCCAACTGGTACACATTTTTTTCAAAATCCAACGGCATCATCATGATGACTTAATCCTATACAAAAAGACATATTCCAAGGGAGTTGTACAAGATTAAAAGGTTCAGGACAAGGGGATAGTGTATTGAGTGCAGGGCCACCTCTACCATATTGTTTGCCAAGCATAAAAATCGACCGGTTTTATTTTGAATTTAGCAATATTTCCCTCATGTAATAGCAATAATTCTGTCTCTACCACTTCAATAAAACGTGCTTGATCGCTTTCAGGAATGTGTTTTTGCGCCCAATCATTAATATTATTATTCGCAATTTTCTTTGACTGTTTTTTGTCCACTACTTGTCTGATAATATTCCTGATGTCAGCATCATAATTTTCAATAAAGGGATCCGGATCCATCAAATAAGCCCTTGCTTCAGAGTACCTTAAGGTGGAACGTTCATAAGCCCAAACAAAAACATCTAGCAACAAATCAACTCTATTTATACCCGTCCTGGGCATAAATTGCGATTCAGGGTCCATTTCCAACCCAATCATTTTCAACTAATTTAACCTGAGTTTTGGATAAGAGGTACTTTGATCCGTCTTGGCCGTCATGCCGGAAGCCGATTTTGTCCAACGCTGCCTATGTGCCCATGATAGTGGGCA
>JBDLIP010000120.1 GCA_039714795.1 Pseudomonadota bacterium
CTGATGCACCTTATTTCTGTATTTGGCGCTTTATGTTGCAAAACCCAATCTGGATGAGCCATTTTATTTCCTTTCCTTACTACGTGGTGTTGTATTAATATCACGTAGTAAGGTATAGTAACAAAAATTTAAATAAAATCCAATCTTTTTTGGGCTATTTAAACGGATTACAAAGAATTTTTTGGAGGGAGATATTTATGGATTATTTTTTTTCATGAGGTAGCCCTGGATATGATCGCACATAGCAAAAATCACCAATTGCATTGCGCTTGATATTGCATTAGAATTTACATGAGTGCTAAATAAATTCAAGTGGCACCGGGGAAAATATGGCTGATAAACAAAAAAATAACGAGGTACACAAAAATTCATTCTTTTTAAGACAGCGGGTTAAGTTGGGAACCATGCTGCTTGTGCTATCGTGTTTTGTGTATTTGATTTATCTGGCTTCTAACCAATTTTATGCCGCTGAAAAAAGTCCTCAGCTTTATCCGAATTTACCACAACAAAACATTCAGTTTGGCCATGGTGCGGTAAAAGTCAATACGGGTATTTACATCAAAGAATTTACTGAATTCGATACACAAACCAATACCTTTGCCATTGATGCCGTTGTTTGGTTTGAGTTTAACCCCAATTTGATTACACTATATACCTTGGGAGGATTTGCATTTGATCCAGGGGAAATTATCGAAAAATCACCACCTCAAACAAGACTTATCAAGGGAAAGATTTTTGCAGCATTTAATACCCGGGTGCGCTTTAGCTCGCATTTACGGCATGAACACTTCCCTTTTGCAGACCATCGAATTTTCCTAAGATTAAAGTTAGATGCTGCATCTCCTGAAAACTTACACTTTGAAACCAAACGGTCCTTCATTAAAATTTCTAAAAGTGTACAGCCCTTCGGGTGGACTTTGAAAAGTTATGAGGGTCAAGCGGGATTCTTCGAAGAGACCCTCAGTGGTAAGGGTAAAAACAAAACAATTAAACACCCTCAGGTCATTTTTTCCTTTGATTTTGCCAAACCTGGTTTGCGCAAAGTGCTCATTATTTTAGGACCAGGGTTATTACTATTTTTACTCGGTCTTATGGCCTTAATCATTCGCACCGAATGGCATGGGAAACACATTAGATCAGAAGCACCCATTGATATTGCCATTGGAAGCTTAATAGGACTTTTGTTCCTTCGTTTGGTTATTGAGACGGTCTCTCCTGACATTGGCTATTTTGTTTTTGCCGATCAAATGTATCTGATATTTTTTCTTTCGACATTCATAATTCTTTTTGTAACAATCTATGAATACAATAAAGCTATGCCAAGAGCCTTAAAAGCTACTATATTTTATTCGATACAATTTATTGTGTTGTTTTTCTTCTACTGGTTTATGAGGAGAATTTTATGAACATTTGGGTGAAAACCTTTTTCCCTATTACATTGCTGATCATAACACTTTCTGGAGCGGTACAATCCAGTGAAATTACTTTGAGCCAATTAAAGCAATATGCTGGTGCTTTGCCTGAATTTCCTCCTATGGATAACGAAAATCCGATTAATCCTGATTACTCCTCGTTCTTTGCAGCGCAAAAACGCACTCCTATCCAACGGGCGGCAGATATTTTTACTGTAAGTACTATTTTTACTGACAGAAATCAAGTGTTACAAATGCTAAAACGTGCAACTGATGATATCAATTTAAGGAGTCAAAAACACGCTTGTGACAAGGATCGTATCCCCATCAAAACTGGAGACAAGATACTGGTTTGGGGAGATCTCCATGGAGCGTTTCACTCACTCGTACGCTCACTAGAAGAGCTCCAGTCCCAAGGGCTCATCAATGATGAGCTTGTCATCGAACGTAAGAATGTGAAATTTATTTTTATGGGCAATATCATTGATCGTTCGGCCTATAGTCTTGAAACTCTTATTGTTGTTTTAGTGCTTTTGCATCGCAATCCAGATAAGGTTTTCTATTTGCGTGGCAGTCATGAAAATGCAGAAAATTGGCAGAACTACGATTTTCGAGATGAATTACGTGCGCGTCTCAACGTAGTAGATGATAACGATCCGTTAATAAAAGACATAAACCACTTTTTTGGTCTGTTGCCTTCAAAGATATTTTTCAAAATGTCAGGGGAAAAACCAGAATACCTTGTAATCAATGGTCTCTACACAACACCTACGACAGACCTATTAAAAATCGAGCCTAATATTACTACTCTTATTAAAAACCAGAGCCGTTCTAGGATTTACCAAACCACCAATGGATTGGATCTTTTGCCACAGGAACAAGGAATCCCGACCTGGACCGTTTTTTCCAGTCCGACACTTGCGTTTAAGAATCTGTATCAGTTTCAGTCTGATGCGTTTGCGATGATCGACATTGGGACGCATTTGAATGCATCTGCTATTTCTTTGGTGGTTAAGGAAATACAAGCTGTAGACTCTAACTTCAAAGTTCAACGTTTTCAACTAATGTCGGGTGAAATTCTCAAAGCTGGCGAATTTAAAAAGGCAGAATGGTTTGAAGTACCGATAGGATGTACTCTTGATCTATCTGAATCTTCACGAGTGCTGGGGGCGCGTCTGCGTGCTGGAATTGATTTAAAAATTCGTCAGATCAATCGTACTGGAGGTATTCGTGGTAAATTGTTACGCATCTTTTTCCAAAACGATAAATACAACCCAGCTATTGCTGTGAGAAATATTCGCACATTCATAAGAGACAAGGGAATCAATATTATTCTCTCTCCTTTGGGGGTTTCTGCAACAGCATTGCTTCCAAGTGCAGAAAAACAGGAGATCTTGGTGCTGTTTCCTTACTCAGGAGTTGACGTTTTACGCCGATCTGAACTATCGCATCTACTGCATTTTCGCCCCTCATTTGCTGAAGAAGCGCGAGCCCTGGTTCAGTATTCACGGGAAACTTTGTTAAAGCAACGTTTTGGTATTTTTTATCAGGATGATGCTTACGGAAGGTCGGTGTTAAAGGCTGCTGTGAACAAACTGGAAAGTGATTATGGTATTGAGAAAAATCAAATTTGTAGTGCCTCTTACCAACGAAACACTCTAGAGGTGAGCAATGCAGTCAAAACTCTTAAGCAGTGCAATCCAGACGTTTTGTTTTTATTTTCAACGCTGGCGCCCTCTGAAGAACTTGTCAATAAGCTAGGGGTTTCTTTTTTAGCTAATATCACCCTGATGGGAGTTTCGTTTCTCACAGACCGTTTTCGTGATTTTGCCTCAGGGATGAGTAGGGGGCAAAAACAGGGTAAAGGCTTAAATTTCATAATTTCTCGTGTGGTGCCGAATCCAGCAACCAGTGATTTGCAGATTGTACGTGAATATCGCCAGCAGATAAGTCAAGAGTATCCAGGTACGCGATATGATGCAGATTCGCTTGAGGGCTACATTATTGCAAGTTTGCTGGTGAATGCGCTAACGAAATTACCATTACCCATTACCAAGCAGGATATCATTACAGAATTTGAAAAGTTAAAAAGTTATGATTTTAAAGGGTTGCATCTTGATTTTAATCCTAAAACACGAGAATTTTCCAAAGATGTTTGGTTGGATACTGGCAAGGATGTCTGGTTGCATATGTGAGCTGTGTATTCACCGATTCCACCGTCCAGCCCAAATTTGTAGATTGCAATGCAGCTAGAATTGCCTTACGATTCCCGAAACGTGTTTAAAATACAAATGGGGGACCTATCTTAATGTTTGTCTTCTTTACTAATCCCTTCAGCATTGCACTCTATGGCTTTTTGAGTGTGGCTGTGGTTGCTTTGTGGTTGCGTCCAACAATTGGATTATTGCTTGGGTTTGTGGCGGTGGTTCTAGCATTTTATTTGGGTTATCTGTCGGGTCTAGGGACAACATGGTTACTTATTATGTCTCTTTTGTCTATGACGTATCCTTTGTATAAAAAGCCAAGCTGGATCAAATTAGTGCACGCATTGGGTATATTTGCCGGGTGTTATTTGTTTTATTTGCATCTGATGCCAGGAGTGTATAACCCACTTATGCTCAGTGGTGTGCGCTTGAGTGCCGGTAGTTGGCCATATCATTCGTATCTGAATGTCGATAAGATCTTTTTGTCTATTGTCCTTCTGGCCACGTGTATACGGCTTAATAGCCGAAAACAGGATTGGTGTGACACATTTGGATTTAGCTCAGTTTGGGGGCCTGTTGTGCTGCTTGTAACCGTGCTGATGGGGCTAGGATTGTTTTTGGGGTATGTCCGCTTTGATGCCAAAATACCAACCATTTTGTGGCTATGGGTGCCAACCAATTTGCTGTTTGTTTGTGTTGCTGAAGAAGCTTTGTGTCGAGGGTTTTTGCAAAAGGAGCTCGGTTCATGGTTCAAAAATATGCAAGTCGGACATTGGCCGGCAATAGGCATTGGTGCTTTGGCTTTTGGAGGATTGCACTATTACGGAGGACCCATTTATATTTTGCTTAGTACAATTGCCGGAATGGGGTATGGTTATGCATATTTTAAATCTAAACGTCTGGAGTCGGCAATTGCAGTTCATTTTCTGGTTAACCTGACTCACATTTTATTTTTTAGTTACCCTGCCTTGCGGGCACTGGGTTAGTTCTACGGACGCTGAATTTTCCACTCCAGCTTTTGGCGAGCTGGGGAAAAATGGAGGCCGGGATGACGGCCCGCGGGGGATAAGCAAAGTCCTTCCTTATCCAAAACTTAGGTTAACTATGCTGAAATGGTGACAGTGTTACATGAAAAATTACAGTTATACTGAAGTGAAATCAAAACCTCTGTTTCCTGATACGCTCGAAATGCTCATTTACCCAAGTAAACTGCAAGCTGGTAGCTATCATTAAATTAGAGGTTTTGATTTCACGAGAGTATACTCCTCGTTCAGTAAGAAGTGTGGTTCCGGCAAGCGTGTGTGCTTCTCACTAACGACTTGGGCTAGACTTCTTTGCGATAGCAATTTAACAAAGGAGTTTTGTCATGTATCCTACT
>JBDLIP010000121.1 GCA_039714795.1 Pseudomonadota bacterium
CGAAGCATCGGCGAATCGGCAACATAGAAGTCTTGAGAGAAGAAATTGCGGCGTGGGCAACCGCAACGAATGAAAAGCAAAGAGGAGTTGATTGGCAGTCTAAGGTTGGCCAGGCACGGGTAAAACTAAAGTCCCTTTATCCCAAATTTACTGTGTGACAGACCACTAGTACTCTACGGAAAGTTTTGTCAAATAAAAGATAGCAAGGATTTTCTCTGCATGATATTACAGCTGAAAAGAGCGTATTTTAAAAAAAACTTCAAAAGCGTTGCTATAGAAAGGATACAGAGATTTATGGGTACATGTCGAGGCGTTCTGGCTACAACCCCTTCAGGCTAATTTCAAACCCTCTACTGAAGTAGAGGGTAGTTGATTCTTGAAAACTTTACGAATTAAGTTTAACTTCAGTAGGACACCGGTAAATTAAAGGAGAAGGTTATGAATCTAATTTTAAAAACATCACTATTAATTTTGTGTACTTGTGGTGTAGCACAGGCAACGCTTATGGAAAAACATTCCGATTCTACAAAAGTTTTAAAGAATATAAAATGTTCCTTAAACGATCAAACTTCGTTGGTTGAAGAAAACACATTGTCAGGTATAAAAAATAAATATTCTGTGAATAAAAATGAGTTGCCAAAATCTTTTAAAAATATAAGTATTAAAGAAAATACAATTTTTCTAAAAGTTCCTCGAGAAATTACCCTGTCTATTGCTAGTTACCTTTACTGGAAAGATTTTCATAATTTTGCACTTACATCAAAACCCATACAAGCTATCTTAGGAAGTAACAATCCTTTTTTTATGCCATCAAATAAAACAATGATCATTCAGTCTCTTCAAAAAACGGCGATTGAGGACATAGATTTATTAGCATTGGAATGGGGAAGAGGATTGAAACGTAAAGTATTTAAGAGCTTAGTCGAAATTGCCAACGAGAATGCAGCTTGTGTAGTTGGCTTTGGTTCCAGAGCTAAAACTTTGGAGCATATGCTTGCTTCAGTTGAGGTTTTTGTTAAATCACACAGAATAATGGTGGCTCTTGGCTCAATTTCTTCCAAAGAAGAATTAGAAATGACTAAGGATGCCAATATGTGTGATCTTATAACACGCATAAATGATACAAATCATGAGGGGGCCAAATTTTCCCTCATAAAAGTAGCGATGTTCTCTGATCAGACAGATAAAATTATACCAAAAAATACAATGGCTCGGTTAGGAATCGATGTTGAGAAGAAATTAGAGTCCTATAAACCGTTTGGTAGGTGGATTCCTTATAAAATACTTTTAGATGATCAGGTCTGATCGTCTAAAAGCAACTATCCTTTAGTCACTAATTGGATGAGCCGGGTAAATTGATAGTAAATAGTAATTATTTGGGGAAAATTTATGTTTCATATAATTTAAGTGTATGTTTTGAGTGGGAATATGTTTTACCCCATTATAATAAAGCCCAATGTTGTTTGGGCATTTATAGTAGCAAGCAGCACCATCTTTGATGTCATTTGTGTTATTAAATTCACAATTATTTCTAATGAAAGAAAGCAGGTTCTCGAAGTTTCCGATCACAGCATAATTAAATAAAGACTTTTCAGGTAAATTTTCTGGAAGTTTCCTCGAATCGTACCTATGCGTGCGAATGATTTTTCCAATTGTCTGCTTAAAATTTTTCTCCTTATATCTATTAAGGTTTAAGGCATCTCTGCATCCTTGTTGAGTTGCAATCTCAGGCAGATTCTCTGTTGCCAATACCCGGTCAATCGCTCCTACTTGAAAAGCGGCAATTAAGGTAATTAGAAGACTCAATTTAGTTTTATAAAAATTATAATTCATTATATTTCCTTTCCATTCTTAAAGTTTTACTATCTTATGTTTTCATTATATTTTATTTTTCTTAATTAATCCTTAAAGGCCTGGGGTAGTAGAGTACTAGGGGTACATTAGATCTTGGACCAAATCCAACGAACTTCCCCTCTAAACACTCTCTCAAAAAGGAGGGCTTTTGAGAGACGACCGCCAACTTTCATCAAAGTAATGAACCCTTGTAAAACAAGACTTTCAACCGCCTTCTCTCTCAAAACTCTACCCTTTTGAGAAATTCATATCGCAAAAATTAGATCAATTCTTGGTCCTAATACCAAATTAGCTAACTAATTAATTTTAAAAGAAACAATAATCACGAAATATTTATTCGTAAAAAGCAAAAAAATTGCAGCGGACTAAACAAAATTATTAATCTATCTTGGCACCGCATTAATCACCAAGGTCGTGTTTTTTCATCCTGCTGTTTTTCCACAAACCCTTTAACTTTTTGTTTGGCCTGCTGGTAACTCATTTGCAATTGCGTAATCGGGTAACCTCCTGGTAGCTTCACATAGCACTGCAAATCTTGCAAATTGGCTACCTCAGTTGGCAATACGACGGACTTCTTACGCTCCTGCTGACTCAAGGAAACTCCGTCACGTACTGTATTGGCTCCATAGGACAAGTTCTCCTTTATTTCTTGGGTTTCTTGTTCACCCAGGACTTTTGAGATCCATTCGGTGGTATTTGGATCCGTGTTGCGAAAGAAGATTTGTGTGTTGAAAAGATCAAGCAAAGTTTGCGCAGATGACGTGCCATAAACCGTGGTCAGCTGAGGAATGCTCTGGAAACCTGCCACAACACAGCCGCCGTATTTTCTGGATTCAGCTAAAGCCATTTCCAAAGAAGGAAGTCGGTGCAGGGCGGGCAGCTCATCGAGGATAAGCCAAACCCGTCGATTGCTATCTGGCGGCAAGGTCATCAGGGCATTGATACTGGTATCCATCCAGGCGGTCATCAGGGATTTAAGGGTTTGCCGTTGATCCGGCCGGGCACTTAAGAACAACCAAGAATTTTGATCATCTTGGCTCACCCATTGCCGGATTGAAAAGCTTGCCTGTTTATCACGCAGATACTTTAGCCCCACCAAATTGGCTAAAAGGGTCGAACGAATTGATGCTGTGGTCTTTTCTGCTTCTTGGCTGGTTAAGGGAGTAGCTTCCGTACCGGCAAAGAACTGTTGATACTCTGCAATGGGAGCTTTAGTTAACAACTGATACAAAGCTTCCGGAGACGGTGCCTGCATTTTTTCAAATTTCCTTAAGGCTGTAGCCAAGATAATCCGAGCTGAATTCTCCCAAAACGGATCACTTGTCTGGCCAGAAGGAATGATAGCACTTGCTAAAGCATCATATTGGGCTTCTGTTGTACATTCCTGCCAGGGTGACCATGCTTGGTGTCGGGCATCAAAGGGGTTCAAAATAAAGTCGGTTGTTTCGTCATAATAGCGTGAGACGAATTCTCCGGTAAGATCAACAATAATAGCGCGATTACCACGTTTGCGGATCTGCGGCAGCAATTTATGCAGTGCGTTTGATTTGCCTGCGCCAGTCGTACCCGTCAAAATTTGGTGTGAGGTTTCCTTGTCCTTGATCAACGGCAGACCATCAAGCTGCAAGTCTGAAGCTTGTTTTCTACGGCGAATCATTTTCTTTAGTTGTTGTACAGACACCAATGCTGTACCGCGCTCAGTGCGCTGTTGCGATTGCTCCCTGCCTCGATAAGCAAAGAAGATCACCGCCAAAAGCCCTATAACCCCACCAATCCATAATCCCAAAATACTGTTGTGCCAAACTTTGTATTCGATATTAGCCACAGCGTAATTAACCCAAGGACTTTGCACAATATTAATGCTGTATTCTTGAGTCTTTCTGCCATCAGGGTGAATGATCTGCTGGGTGGCCTTGTGAATATCAGCTTGCTTGGTGGCAAACCCCAGTAGGAATTTACCGTGGTAATATTCTTTAAACAGGTAAAAGTGGTATGGGGGAACTTCATAGAGGGTTTTACCAATGGAAATTGTCATAGCAGTAAACAGGATAACTGCTAATGTAATTCTTGCCACCTGTTGCCACATCCGCAACCGGTGCATGGAGAGTTGACCGCCTCGGGTGAAGTGATTGGATGATGTCATGGTATGCCTCGTGCTATTTCTACTCAAGCAATTTCCTAAAACTAAAGACCATTGGATATCTCATAAACTTGAACTCCCGTCTGGTTCCTGTTGTTTTGCTCACAATTATCTGGCAACCAAATACGCCACTTCTGCGCAAGTTTGTCGGTCGGTGGAGTATTATCAGGCCCTGCGTCCTCATTACTCATCCATTTTTTACTGAGGTTTAGAAAATCTTGTTCTTTTGGATAAAATCTTTCCAGCAAAAAGCCAAAACGTTTAAATAGGATAGGGTAATTATCAAATCGGAAAATATACTTGGTGAGGCATCCTAAATCCTTGAGTTGCGAGTTCATATAGAAATGGAAGATTTCCAGAACATCATCCATGCCAGCAAAAGCATCAGGATCGGCTATAAAATCAATCAGCGTGCGTGAAGGATCACTCAAAGCAACCTGTATGCCTTGTTGGCAAACCGTATCAAGTCCGAAGAAAAGCTCAGGTTTTGTCCTTTGGACATAATAGACATAATTTTTGTTGGCTGTTTGCTCTGCATCAATCTTTTGTTGTGAAGATACGCTGTCTGCTCCATATCTATCTGTAAGCCCCCAATACAGTGCAGCACTGTATCCACCAATGTAACAAGGATTAAAATTTTTAGAGGCAATAACCCATGGGTCATCTGTATTCCAATCCACCACTTTTTCTGGGGTGCTTGCAGTAAGCGTGTAAAATCCCAATTTTGTTTGTTTTAGCCATTCTAAACACGTCATGTGTTGCAGAACGTTTCCTGCTTCAGAATGGGATAAACGCAAAATATTTGCAGCTTGTTTGATGCACACCTGATTTCTATTTTTTGCAAACAGTTGTGCCAGGTAACGCTGGAATGTTGCTCGTAACTCAGGTTCAGTATAGATAGCTAATTGACTCGTCTTTTTATCAAAAAGTAAGCCTGAATCTGTCTGCTTTGTATGAACTTCTTGTTCAGAAATTGAATTGGTTTTATACAT
>JBDLIP010000122.1 GCA_039714795.1 Pseudomonadota bacterium
AAGCGCCACTAACCATGATCGATCTAACCGAAGGAGATCAACCAATGGCTGACGCCAACATACTATATCTCGTCCCTATTTACCACCAAAAGCGCTGCTGTGTACCACAAGTTTGCTTATTTCGCGTTATTCTTGTGGCAAAAGTCTGCGGCGCAGGCGGTGGCCTCCCAGGACTTGAGTATTTATGTAGCTATGGCATTGGGGTGCGTGGTGCTTTTCGTTACGGCCAGTCCCGGGGAACAATTGCTCCCCGGGGCGTTTATAATAAAGCCCTAAGGAAAAGGAGAAAGAACCATGCTTTTATTGAATAGAGTTAACCTAATTG
Source organism: Pseudomonadota bacterium (assembly GCA_039714795.1). Taxonomy (NCBI): domain Bacteria; kingdom Pseudomonadati; phylum Pseudomonadota; species Pseudomonadota bacterium. Next base: position 326 of record JBDLIP010000122.1, read on the forward strand.
GCAAAATAGCGGATGATCCACGTGTTTATTTCACGTCTAACCACATTCGCATCATGAGTTTTGAGCTTATAACCGACTCAGACAAAAGCCTTTCCAGACCACATCACGTGGTGATTGAGGACCCACTGATCATCGAGTATGCCCACACGTACTTATTTGCAGGTTCTGTTGTATGGGTTGAAGGACAGCTTGAGTATTTTTGTAGTGCTCATGACAATATACTCTCGTGAAATCAAAACCTCTAGTTTAATGATAGCGAGAAGCGCGCAGTATATCGAGGCTACACCCAGTGGTTGTGTTGCTGAGTGAAGCCCCATGACAGTTGTTAGGTGAGCAGTTTCGCCTACTGGCCGGTCCACTTGAAGGTAATAGATAGCCGATCACCCGTATAAGTATTCAAATTATATGGGTTGCCCTTGACTAACTGTTGTGGGTTATCATAGTAGCAGCTAAATTTCCAATATTCATTCTCTTTAGCCAACATGGAGGAAAAATCATCAAGTTTCCAATTAGCTGAGTCATCAAATTGGCCTTTGACTGATTCGAGGTCACGAACATAGGTTAGTAGTTCTAGATCAAGTAGATTCGGTACCCCAACCCTACCAATAATCCTTAGCGGTTTGACGTTACCAACGCCAACATCCTCATATAGTCCAGTGATATCTGCGGTCGTTCTAGCTTTTTCACACTTCTTCTTGATAACTTCCCATGTCTCCTCTTTTCCCAATCCACTTACGTCCGTGGCTGTAGCTCCAATGGAAAACAGCAATAGCGTCATCGTTACTATTAAGGCGCGGTTTTTCAACATGTTTTTCTCCTTCATTAAGGTTTTTTTGACATTTGGGGTGTTATCAGCGAAAAGGGCCCTTAAGGTGAATTCACATAATTAACCTAAGTATTTAAAAATAATACATTAAGTGGCAAATTTTTGACTCACCCAAAGGTACCTTTTCGCAGATAACGCCCCATTTTTATATTGTATGCAATAATAATTAAGAAAACGTTAATATTGTAACCAATTAATTCATCCAACTCATTGCTAATTTATTTTTCCCCGAATTTATCTGAAACTCTTTATGTGTCTAGAAAGCACGGAAGACTGCATCCTCTCATGCAGTAACCCAACCACATGACGTCCAGAAAGTAATCAAGGCTTATTTACCTGCTCTTCAACAAACTGGTAAATTTGTTTGATCTGCTCAGAAAGTTGCTGCACAGCCTGTTGCTCCAAAGACAACTCTTTTGCTTGCAGCTGCTGAGCCACAGTAATCGCTTGTTTAGCAAGACCAGCTTTGGCAACCAGCTCTTGCTCAACGAGCTCAAGAGGCACTGTTTTCTTATTGTCAAACTTGCATTCCACAAGCGTTGCAAAAGCTTTTACAACCAAATCAAATACATCACGCAGTGGCGCGAGGGCTTCATCGTAAAATTCACCATCAATTAGCAATGCAGCCATACGTTGTTTGCGCTCTGTTTGCGTTAGGTATTTTTGGGACAGATGCGCCCGTTTTTGCCGCTCTTCCTGTCTGGAAGCCACTTTGGTTTTTGATTGATAGAGAGAAGCATGATCTTGATTGAAGCTCAAAATACCCGCCTTACACAACCTTTGTATGGTCTCATAAGTAGCACGATCGAGCACCTCCAGTTGCATTGGTGGACTCTGGTCCAGTTGTTCTAGGGTATCGCGCATCTGTTGTTGTGGTTGGGTGATATCCCCATCGACAACAGCAAAAATAGTTTTCTTACCTTCATCATCCTTGTAAGCTTCAAGTTGATGCAGTCGAGGCTCAAATCGGGCAATTGTATCTTGGCCAAAAATCGTTAAAGGATCTTGGTCTGCTTTATTTTTTTGATCAGAGGGTTGACGAGCTGGCGGAGCACTTGTGCCAAGAATCTCATCCAGTTGATCCATGAGCGCTGCTCGCCCTGAAGGTAGCTCCATTTCTCCAAGATCGCCTGAATCAAGGACATTGTTGGCCAGCTGTTGCTTGAGCTTTAACAAGCCCAGCATGCGGTGCTCGATGGTATCTTCGCTAACCAGATTGATCACCTGAACCGCTCTGGTTTGATGTTTGCGCCAGGCCCTGGCAATTCGTTGCTCAAGCTTTGCCGGATTCCAGGGCAAATCAAGGTTGATTACCACATTGGCAACCTGAAGGTTGAGGCCAACACTGCCGGCATCGGTTGACAAAAATACTTTGCACGCTGCATCTTCCTTAAAGCGATTGATCTCATCCCGGCGTTTTTTCTGATCAACGGAACCGGTATGCCAAGCAAAGGCAATACCCATCTTTTCCAAAAGCTCGCGCACCAGGAACAACATCCGTTCCCACTCAGAAAAAATGATGATTTTTGTGGTATTGTCTTGCAGAAGTTCTTCCAAAATATTGGCAAGCTCGTGCAGTTTTGGACATGTTTTCAAGTCTTGATCAAGAATGTACGTGGTGTCACACAACATCCGCATACAGGCAAGCGATCTTTGCAAGCGTTCGGATTCTTCCTTGCGCAGCGGATGCTTTCTTGCTTTGGTCGCCAGGCGTGCAACGATTGCCCCGTAATCATCATATCGAGCTTGTTGCTCTTCCTCCATCTTGACAAAATACGTGTTCACGGTGCGATCCGGCAATTGTCCTTCGACATCACCTTTAAGCCGCCTTAGTAAAATAGGCCTTAATCGTTCGTGGAGCACATCTAAATTTTTGTAACCTGTGGGTTTGCCGTTGTCATCCAACTGGTAAAATTCTCGGTTAAAACGAAACAGCGGCCCAAAGAATTTGGGATCTAGAAACTGAACAATGGAATAGATATCATCAATGCGGTTTTCAATGGGGGTTCCGGTCAACACAAAGGCATAGCGGCTACGGAGTTCCTTGACCGTTGCTGCGGTCTTAGTGCGCCAGTTTTTTATCCGTTGGGCCTCATCAAGAATAATAACGTCAGGAGCCATAAGACGTTGAATCTCTTCCTGATCTCTTAAGATCTGCTCATAATTGGTTAGATAAAACATTGAATCGGTCTGATACTGACGTAGTCGCTCCATGCGGTTGCCGAAAACCAGCGTTGTCGGTGCAGAGATAAACTTATTAATCTGCTCTTCCCATTCTGCCTTTAACGATGTCGGAGAAATAACCAGAACTTTGCCAATGCCGTGCAGTTTGCGCAATAGCTCGCACGCGGCGACGGCTTGCACTGTTTTACCAAGCCCCATCTCATCAGCCAATATGGCCCTTTCAGTAAAAGCCAAATGCAGCATGCCTTGGTGTTGATATTCATAAAGGGGAAGGTTGACAATATCGAGACTGCGTTTACCTTCAGTCACATCTTGCAAAAAGCACTCTTTGGAAGCTTGTTTTTGGGAGCTGTTGTTGGTGCTCGTCAGCAGTTTCTCAATTCGATTTGAAATCCTGATATCGCTGCGCACAACATCAGAAGCATATTGCACCAACCGTTTAATAGCAGGAATTGCCGTACTTGCTTCGGCTACCAAACTGCCATCTGCACAGAAAAAATCGGACAGCAAACGACGCGTATCAAGATGCACGATCTGATTGTGCGGCCAAACAAGCTGGATTTTTTCATCACTGGGATTTACAAAAATCTCAGCCCTTGGACTGCCCAGATTGCCGGCATCTTGGAACTTCTTGCTACCCTTTTTCTCAAGTGTCAGCAAAACTTTTTCAATATGTTTGCAGGTCCCTAAGCCATTAGTGTCATAATCGGCGCAAGAACAGCTATTGATGTGTTTGATTAGAGAACGAATCTCAACGGTATAGCACTTTTCCATGCTAGTAGTTACAGAGTAGGTGTTGAAATAATCAGTATCAGCAGCCGTTCCCTTGACAGTCATGTCTTCAGTTTCAGCGCGCTGACGCCGGCGCTGAATTTCATCTTCATCTGTCGTATCCCAACCTGAAGGAATTCGCATTGCCTTTTCGACCCCGGTGGCTTTGGCGTTTTTCTTTTGACGTTTTGGTTGTGTGATTGGCATGGTGTCCTCTGCTTATTGTGATTTTAATGCCTCATTCGTACATGTTTTATGGTTTTTGATCAAGGGCTGGATACATATACTCTCGCTGAATCAAACTGTCGCAAAAAATTAACTCACATGATAAATTGTACCCTACAGGAGTTGATTAATGAAAATATACATTATTGGTACCAGTGGTTCAGAGAGATGCTGATGCAAAATGCCGATCTGCTTATTTGGCTTGATTACCCATTTTTCAAGATTTTCTGGCAAACCATCAAGAGGACACTGCGGCGTCTGGTTCGCAGAGAGCCTTGCTGTAACGGTAATTATGAAACATTCCGCCGGCAATTTTTTTCCAAGTACTCAATTTTTTGGTGGGTGATTTCGACATACAAAAAACGTCGCAGAGATTACACTGCATTGATGCAGCAACCTACCTGCAAACATAAGTGGGTTGTTGTCCGGAACGCTAGGGAGCGAGAGGAGCTGTTGGGGTTTTGTGTTATTCCTAATTCCAGCTCCAGCTCATGAAAATCCAACCCCTGCAAACCATTATCCACGGTTTTTAATTAACTTCAGGGCTGTTCAGTGAAAATGTGTTATCTACGGATCGTCATCCTGAACGTTGGTTTTGGAACTCAAGTCTGGTAAGACTTGAGGAGGCAAAACCTTACG
>JBDLIP010000123.1 GCA_039714795.1 Pseudomonadota bacterium
TTTTAAATCTGCAAAAAAGAATTGGATCCTGAATCGCAAAGATTTTCCAATTCGTGCGACTTACAGTCGCACGTTCGGAAAATCAGCGTTCAGGATGACAGCCGTGTTGGTTTCACTGAACAGCCCTGGAACTGGTACAGTGCCAATAGATTTTCCTCTCCGTTAATGCTAGAATTTTTCTAAACAAATACTAAAGCAAGGCGCGAAATGGCAGATAGAAACAACCTAAGTATTTTTCAAAGAACTTTTGAAATTGGCGATCAACCCTACTCCTTCTTTAGTCTTGAGATTGCTGAGCGCCAGCTGGGATCCCTTTCGCACCTACCTTTTTGCTTAAAAGTCATTATTGAAAATTTGCTACGGTTTGAAGATGGTCAAGCTGTCACAGAGCAAGATATCCAATCGGTCATCAAACACCCAGATCCTGAAAGCAAAACCCATGAAATCGCCTTCAGGCCGGCACGAGTCTTAATGCAAGATTTTACAGGGGTACCTGCAATTGTCGATCTGGCAGCCATGCGCGAGGCTATAATTCAGCTGGGAGATGACCCCTGTAAGATTAATCCCCTAACTCCGGTTGACCTGATTATCGATCATTCGGTTATGGTCGATCAATTTGCCAAACCTGATGCGTTTGACGTCAATGTCACCAAAGAGATCGAGCGCAACAAAGAGCGGTACAGCTTTCTCAATTGGGGCCAACAGTCGTTTGAAAATTTCAGGGTGGTACCTCCAGGAACCGGAATTTGCCACCAGGTAAATCTTGAATACCTTGGAAAAGTAGTATGGACGGAGGCGCAAAATGGCACCCTTTTGGCATACCCTGACACGCTTGTAGGGACTGATAGTCACACCACCATGATCAATGGTCTTGCAATTTTGGGCTGGGGTGTTGGCGGAATTGAAGCCGAAGCAGCAATGCTGGGACAACCTATCTCGATACTGATTCCTGAAGTGATCGGATTTAAGTTGACCGGGGGCCTGCGTGAAGGCACAACCGCCACTGACCTGGTTCTGGCGGTGACACAAATGCTGCGCAACAAAGGAGTGGTCGGCAAGTTTGTCGAGTTCTATGGACCTGGCCTTGATCAACTAACCATTGCAGATCGCGCAACCATTGCCAACATGTCACCTGAATATGGTGCCACTTGTGGCTTTTTCCCCATCGACCAAGCCCTGCTTGATTATCTAAAGTTTACTGGACGACCTGACTCTCACGTGCATCTGGTTGAAGCTTATGCAAAAAATCAGGGGCTTTGGCGCACTCCTGAGGCTCCAGATCCACTCTTTAGTGACACCCTTGAATTGAACATAGAAACCGTAGAACCTTGCCTGGCCGGCCCAAGACGTCCGCAAGATCGTATTCTCCTCTCGCAGTCTGTTACTGCCTTTGATGAGGCGCTAAGTGAAACTCAATCCAAGCCCAGCAAAGCACCAGCGGTCAGGTATAACAACCAAGATTTTATTCTTGAAAATGGCTCAGTTGTCATTGCTGCCATTACTAGTTGCACCAATACCTCCAACCCATCAGTCATGATCGGCGCGGGCCTTTTGGCCCGCAATGCCCACCAAAAAGGCCTGGCAGCGAAACCGTGGGTCAAAACTTCACTCGCTCCAGGATCTAAGGTTGTGATGGATTATTTGCACCAAGCAGGCCTAGTGAATGACCTGGAAAAGCTTGGATTTTATCTGGTGGGCTTTGGCTGTACAACCTGCATTGGTAATTCAGGCCCCCTACCGGGTCCGATCTCCAAGGCGATTGATGAACATGATCTCACTGTTGCCGGGGTACTCTCTGGTAACCGTAACTTCGAGGGGCGCATCCACTCGCAAGTTAAGTTCAATTACCTCGCCTCACCCCCATTGGTTGTGGCTTATGCTCTAGCCGGATCTATGGCTGTTGATTTGCAAAAGGACCCATTGGGTCATGACGGCCAGGGAAACCCAGTGTACCTTAAAGATATTTGGCCGACCCAAGATGAAATTCGAGCCGTAATCGGCCAATCTGTCACCCCTGAAATGTTTAAAACCCGCTACAACGATGTTTTCAAAGGAGACGAACACTGGCAAGCACTTTCAGTTGCCCCCAGCACAACATACGCCTGGCAACCAAAAAGCACTTATGTCAAACATCCTCCCTTTTTTAAGGGACTGCAATCCAAGCCACCACAAATTTCTGCTATTCGTGGTGCGCGCCCGCTGGCTATTTTGGGCAATAGCGTGACCACCGATCACATCTCACCGGCCGGTGCCATTGCAGCTGATAGTCCCGCGGGGCAATATCTACAAGAACATGGCATTACACCAGACCAATTTAATTCATATGGATCCCGCAGAGGCAATCACGAGGTGATGATGCGCGGCACCTTTGCCAACATCCGCTTACGTAATGAACTGGTTCCTGGAACGCATGGCGGCATGACACGACACATGCCCTCTGGTGAAGTTGTGTCAATTTATGATGCCGCTATGCAATATGCTAAAGAGCAAGTTCCCCTCGTCATCGTTGCAGGCCGCGAGTATGGTACCGGTTCCTCGAGAGACTGGGCCGCCAAGGGATCTCGTCTGTTAGGCATTAAAGCTGTCATTGCTGAAAGTTTCGAGCGAATCCATCGCTCTAACTTGATTGGTATGGGCGTGTTGCCACTTACATTTACAGAAGGGGTCAATCGCTTTATCCTTGGACTTGATGGTCATGAACTCTTTGATATAGAAGGATTTGAAGACAATCTAACACCGGGACAAGAGATCCAATGCCGAATCACACATCCCGATGGCCGCACACAAACAACAACCTTGCTATGTATGATTGATACATCTAATGAAGTTGAGTATTACCAAAATGGCGGTATTTTGCATAATGTGCTACGGGGGTCCAGAAATCAGAAATCAGAAATCAGAAATCAGAAATCAGTATAAAGTTAAAAGAATATGATTACTGATTTTTGGTTTCCAATCTCTAGTTTTTAACTTCTGAATTCTGATTTCTGAGCTCAAAAAGCTCATCTTTAATTTGTAATTTTTTGATTTTTAAATCGTGGATCAACAGTTCATCGGGAAAGGGCTGCTTATTTTCTTCAAAAATTTCTTCTTCTAAGTCTTCGTGCTTCTTTTTTAGTGCCTCAAGATGCCCCATCATTGCCATAAAAGCCTCCTATATAATTAAATACTCCCACTCTTATATGGTATCAGAATAATTAACTAAAGTCTATTAATATTTAACAAATGACAATATTATTTCTTGACCAAGCTACAAACAACCTTTGCATAACAAATCAATTTTCTATTTATGTTTCAATCGGTTATTAACAACATTTTCCTGCAGCCGAAATTTTGCCCATCTTGCGGTTGACAAGGGCTATCTTTTTGCGTTTTATATCTCAAGTTTATATAAAATAAATAATCCCCGCCGCAAGCGGCCGGGGTATTTATCGGCCTCAATGACCTTTTTATGGGTTACTCACTCTAGTGTAGAGCACCACATAATGGAGCTCTACACGAGAAGCGAGTACTTTGCGCCGCAAGCGGCGGGGCATTCAACCCAAAAGAGATTTTACATGTCTATAACACTAAATCTAAAGGCCAAGCCTTAGGAATCCACTGGTCAAACCAGTGGCTTTCCTGTCATTGAGTAATAACATAGGGCTTAAAGGCGGTTGAAGCTACAAAAGCTCGACGCGATAACTCAAATTCTGGAAGTTCAGTAGATTCGGAAAATTCACTACTTTCAGTGACTTCAAATCCGGCTTTTTTGATGGCCCTCCCTAGGATTTCTTCGCTAAAAAAATTCATTTTGTGACTTTCTGGGTGAGGGGGTATCAGATTCCAACCAGGAAAATCTTCAGGAAATTCGAGGTTCTCCTCTTTTATGTCTAAGAAGGCTGAATCAATATGATCCTGAAAAGTCCGAGTATAGTCACCTCTCACAAATGAAGTTTGATATTGTTTATTATTAGTAATTCTTTCTTCGTAAAGTATGGGAATTACTGCACGCTCAATCATTGATTCTAAAAATGAGGCTTTTCCATATTCGTACACCATATCCCACGGAGAGGCATAATTATCCTTTAAAAATTTCATTGAAATTTTATCTGGGTATGGGGTTAATGCTATGATATACAGTTTTCCACCAGGTTTGAGGATTTTATAACATCCTTGAAAGAAAGATTTTACTTGTTTAGGAGAAAAATAATGAACCAAGTTTGCAGAATAAACAGTGTCGAACCTTTGGTCAATATTTTCAAATACTTCAAATGCATTTCCATGTATAATATTTATATGGGATTCTATAAAATCTTTTGAAAAACTAGAGTTCAACTCCCGCTTAAAATATTCCAAATTCTTTTGACCAATATCATTAACGGTATAACTAAAATCTCTGTGAACAGCTTTGTTTATAGCTGTAATGGCTTTTAAAGCTGTTCTACCTAACCCACAACCAAACTCTATAACGTTTCCTCCATTTTGAGCAGTTTCCAATACATTATCTCTAAAATTAGGCTCACCGACACGCAGAGGGGCTAAGTCGCAACCACAATCATTGTATACAGCTAGTGCACCTCTCGGTACTTCTCTTGGCGTTTCATAATCTAGAAATTTAGATATGGGGAAGATACCAAAAGAGGCTAGACGACTGTGGAATTCACTACCTGCATCATTTTGTGATGATGACGCCTTAGCGCCAAAAAAACATGCAAAAAATAATGCCGTAAACAAAGCACTTCTGTAGAAAACTTTCATATTCCTAATCCTTTCAAACACCTGCTGCATTATGTGGATATAGAACATCAACTCCACAAAGTCAATCCCCCACCCAGGGCTGTTCAGTAAAAGCTTGCATTTTAGGTAAAATTTAGCTTTAGTATTGTCTAACCGTAACAAATGGAGGTTAAGATGTTACTAGAAATTCTCA
>JBDLIP010000124.1 GCA_039714795.1 Pseudomonadota bacterium
GTCTTTAATTTCCGACCATAATTTATCTAAGTTATGCACTTGAGCACGCAGCTCATCCAGAACTGGATTGTTATTTTCTGGGTCTAGGTTTAGTAAGTCCTCTACTGGACCTGCAACTTGCAATCTTTCGCGAACCGTGCGAGCGGTTTGGTCAATTGCTTGCATGACTTGGCTATGGCGCTCACGCAGGTCTTCTGCTTCTTGAGACCAATTCACTAAGTCACCACCCAACAATGCTTCACGGATCTCTGGGGCTACAAGACCGCGAATTTTCCTGCTGTTCTTGTGCGCTAATAGCTTCGTGCTGGCAGCACTTCTGGGATCTTTTGCTCCAGTATCTGCAAGCAATCCCCAAAAACCGCAATCATTATTCTGCCAAAGCTTTTTAGCTGTTCTGCCGATATTGGGCATTTTCCTGAGGTAAAACTGTTCTCCTGACTCTGTTGTCAGGCTTTGTGGAATTACACCGTCTGGACGAAGACCATAAGCTCCAGAACGACTCAGCAAGGTTTCTCCGACTTTGAGATAAAACTGCTCGGTGCCCACTATTTGCGCGATCTTATTCAAGGTCTCATGGCGTTGTTCTTTCTTCATCTTGGAAAAGTCACCAGATGTTGAAAAGGAACTGCTTGAAACACTGCTGTCAAATTTATCTAACACGGATTCTATTTTCAAAGAACCAGTCACCACAGCATCAAATAGCTTGGCCTTGAGGTTGCTACCAAGGAACACCAAATCATCAACCCGTAAGAACACCTCATCGGCATCAATCTCGGTTTGGTCATGGGTGGTGCGAGTTGAGCGTTGCGAAGATTTAGAACTGGATACGGTCGGAATTCCTCCGGTTAGTGGATTACCACAGACCGATTTACTGCGATTTTGTTGCTCGCTTCTTTCTTCATTGACCATTGGTGCTGTAGAGAATTTTTCTGACAATACTACCAATTTCTTAAACTTGTATTTGCCCTCAAGGTGGGTTTTCGGCCCTAAAAACACTGCTTCATCCATGTTAATTATATTGGGGCACGCTTGTTGGCGCATATAAGAACTCTTGCTCTTAGAGCTACTTAAGTTGACGGAGGTCCAACGTGACAAGACAGCTAGGTAATTGCCAGCTAGCAAATTGGCAATGTCTATTGCAGCTTTAATACCCTCTGACCCTGCTTGCATCACGGCGGTCGCTTTTGCACCATCATCATTAGCTTGTGAGAGACTCTTGCGACAGTTCAGCAAAGCACCGTTGCAACCGTGATTAAATGTTGAAGATCTAAGCCCGGTGGTCTTGCTGGTGGTTTCTTGCCATTCACGCAAATGAGTTGTCTCTGTGATGACTTTCTTTTTGCTGACAAAACGTCCAATATTGGCAATTACACTTTCAAAAGTTAACGTATCACCAAAAGGGCTTTCCCACTCATTAACGTTTATCCTGCTGGGAGAACCTACCTCTGCTCCACCTTTGGTTTGGGTTTTGGCTGAACCAAAGGCATTCTTTTTGCTCCTGGTTTGCCAGCGTTTTTGCTCTTGCTTTTGCATCCCAATTTTGAGCTTTCCCTTCGTTTTATCTTCTACTTTATCGGCAGTAATTGTAGTACCAAGTATCTCTGCCTCTGCCAAATTAAGATGAACGGTTGCAGGTGTACTAATATGGTCATTTTCGATCTCAACATCTTCTTGATAAGATGCAGAGTTGCCTTTACGAAGCACTCCCTTTTTTTGGGTTGAAGTGTGTCTGCTATTGACTGTCGCCACTGGCTGTTTTTGCAACCTGCGACCTTCGTAGGTAATATCCCCTTGGGCAATATCGTCCACACCATTTTGCACAATTGTTCCTGTTCTCTTGTTTACTTTATGAGTAATTTCACCTTCTGAAAGGTGGGTGTTTTTTACAACTTTTTGTGTTTGGGTCGTTGTGGTTGTCGTGGTTTTCGAACGGCCGACAAGCCTTCTTCTTCCCTTTTTTGTCTCTGTCTGATGTGTAGTTTTTGTCAGCTTCAGTACCTCACTCACCAAATCGCCCTCTTTTGAACTGCGGTGCAATCCTCCTTTTCCAGCGATTAAGCAGGCACCAATTTCTGTGTTGCGCTTTTTTCCTTGTAGGTTTATTTTACTGCGGCCGTGAATCGTAACTTGCGGACAAGCCAACTCTTCAATCGTTGTCGTATTGCCATCACTGTAAATCCGAACATCTTTTTTTGTCTCGGCCAACAACTCATTATCAGCATCTATATCAACTTCTTCTCCTTCCATATAACCACTACGCAATGTGGCGTTATTATCTGCATGGATATCTACATTGCCCCCAACAGCACCCATATAACCCGAATCTTGATTCATCGGATCTTGATCTTTTTCAGAGACAAGCAGGAAAGGACGGAGTTCTTCAAGATAGCCCTTGGCATCGCGGCCGGTATGTTGATGGGCGTCATAAATTTTTTCAAGATCATACACAATCATCGATTCTAGCGTTGACAATAACTCTTCACGACTAATGACCTCCTTGCCAGTGCCCTCAGCGTTACGGTGTAATAGATCAATTAAATCTGAATCTAACCCTTGCAAACCCATCAACTTACTCGCACAGTCACGAACTGCCATACGAACCCCTAAAGGAAATAATGTGAAACGAGTTCGGTCTGAATTTTGCGGACGCCTGTCTAAACACACGATCCTGTTTTTATCTATTTCGTTTCCTGCTGCCAACGGTACCGTTGCGTCTATTCGATAACGGGAGCGGGTATCACTACTTCCTCTATCTTGAAACAAGCCATTGTCTGTGACATGCAGATCTGCAAAATATTTAACCAGATCAACAATCACAGAAGTTCGAGGACCTTTGGCACGCCGATTATCAATGTTTTCCAACAAAAAATCCCTGACAGTCATTTGGAGCTTTTTGCCTTGAACGCTGCCGTTGACTTCTAACAATCCAGTGTTGATGATCACGCCATTACTACCTTTAAGGACACCTGGTTCATTGGTTTTACTGTTATGAACTTGGTAATAGGACGGCAACGTACTATCTTGATCGATATTATTATTCGATCGTAAATCCCAAATAAGCCCACTGGCCTGAACTCGAGAGCCATTTAAATAAAATTGCTCAACGTCGAAATATAAATTTCCAGAGCCACCATTTTCATTTGAAATTTCAAAAGCTGCTGCGTCTGATTGTTCGTAAGGGGTATTCGTTACTCCACTCTGTGTAAAAGTCCACCGTCCACTTTTCTGTGTTTTAGACCAAGACTGTTTATGATTTCCACAATCTTCCCGCATCGTTTCAAATCTTCTGGCTCTGACAATACCGCCAGCTTGTCCCCAGATTTGTCCGGCCTTGTTGCGCACAATATTTCTCGCTGCTAAAGTCAAAGGACCTTGTGAGAGAATACGGCCATATTCGTTCAGAATTGAGCCATTTCTGGAACGAAGGCGTACTTGAGGACAGTTCCTACCCGCACCAGACTCTTGACCATTTTTATCTAAATAAGATGCAACAATAAAAGCACCGTTTAGGCCATATTTAAAATCACCCTTGCCCGTACCTCTTTGACCATTCCAGATATTGCCTACTGCGGTGATATCAACACCTTTACCGCCATAAAGTTTGCCTTGTTTATTGTCAACAAAGCCTGAGGAATTTATGTTGAGTAAGCCTAAAGCACTAATCAAACCTTCATTGGTAAAATTACCAACCTGCATGTGCAGAGGTCCTGGCAACTTTAGGTTTCCTTTATGAGTGTAATCCTTGGTCTTAAGATGCAGTGTGCCGGAATAATTAATGTTCGATTTTTTAAAGAACTTGTCAACGTCCACATTGCCCTTAGTTTTAACTGTAAAATCACCTTTTGTTTTTGCATGGCCAAATTTCGTAAGATCAGAACCAAGGGTCAACTTAGTACTTTTAGCAAAATTCAAATTCCCCTGGTTGTTCATATCTTTGAACGTTACTTTCCAACTATCGTGGAAAGAAATCCGGCCCTTATTCGAAATATTATGAATATCGTAAACGCCGCGTTCAATCGTAAGTTTGCCTGAATTGTATAACTCATCAAATTTCAATTGAGAATCATGAAGCTTAACCTTGCCAGTAGAATAATTATTAAACTTACTCACCCGCCCTAAAGAGTCAACGTGTCCTAAAACTAGGTTGCCTGAATTGCTAAAAAAATGTGAATACTGATTCAGGGTTAGTCCCTGTAAATTAGCCGTACTGCCCTTTTCATTTTTGAAATTTCCCGATAAATCCAGATTCGTCCTGGTTGTACCTCTGACCACCCCCTTGTTGGTTAGGTTGTTACCTTTAAACTTTAAATTTGCTGCTTGTAAAGTCCCTTGGTGCTCATAGTCTTGTCCAAGTTCTAAATCTATGCAGTTTGCAGATAGAATTTTCTGCTCTTTCCCGCCATGCAGGCTATCTGCTTTCAGGGTAAGTTTTTGTTTCGCATCTATGGTTCCTGCATTAGCCATCTGGTCTGCGTCCAGTCCCAAAGATTTTTTACTCAAAAGAATGCCATTATTTTCAATGTTCTGTGCTGTTAATTTGCCGTTTTTAATCACTACAAAATCTTTATGATTTGTTAACTGATATAATTTTGCATAACGACCTTGCAGATCCAGCTCATTAAGCTGAATTTTACCCCGGTTTTCAACTTGCCAACTTATGTTCCAAATACTTTTCTCCAACAACCCAATGATTTCACCCCAGTTAAATATCTCCCCCCCAGTTAGGTTGACGGTCTTATCTCCTTGAATTTTACCCTTATTTTTAAGAGTTTTACTGAAGTTCAAATTCACCGCTTGTGAGGAACCAATTGCTGCACCAGACGCATTCGT
>JBDLIP010000125.1 GCA_039714795.1 Pseudomonadota bacterium
CCCATCTTTATAAGCAAAAGTACTCTCTTGTACAAATATTATCTTAAATATCTAAACATTGCTTCTTTGGATCTTTTTGAATATCAGAAGTATGTCAAAGCAATTTAGAAATGTCCTATTCTAGCAATTTAAAAATGTCCGGTTTTGTTATCTCGTAAACTAATAACCTCTAGGCTTTTTATAAATATCTCGGGGTTTGGGGCAGAGCCCCAAACCCTGAGATATTTATGAAAAGCCTAGAGGCAGCTTGAGAGCTACGTCTGTGATGAAACAACGTACCCATTGTGCTGGATAAGAAAACGGTAAAACCGGACATTTCTAAATTGCTTAACCGGACATTATCAAATTGCTCCTACATTGAATATCAGAAGTATACCCAAGAGATGTCATCCGTGATACCCTCGAAAATAAGTGTCTAACACAGGGTTGTTTAGTAAAACCCTGGGTTCTAACCAACTTAAACCGCAATAGGTTGCTCGCGTTCCATTTCTAAATCTTTTTCAATGAAGTCATAGGTTAGCGTCTTGGTTAAGCGCTCGACTGTCTCTTGATGAGAAAGGTTCATGTGCAGGGGGGTTACGGAAATATAGCCGTTTTGGACTGCCCACAGATCACTATTGATGGATGGGTTTTCCTCTTCGTGGAGCACCCCAAGCCAGTAATAAGGTTTTCCTCTTGGATCTATGCATTCGACCATATTGCTTTTCTTTGCACGTTTGCCATGCGGGACAACGCGGATTCCTTCAACCTGATCCGTCGTTCGGCGCGGAAAATTGACGTTGTAGAGTAAATTTTCCAGCCATTTGCCCTTATATAGTTCATAAATGAGACGGGGTGCAAATTTTTCAGCCGTACCCCATTCCACCTTACTGGCCTCCTGAGTAGCCTGGCTGAAAGCAATAGCCTTAATGCCATGTAACGTAGCTTCCATAGCCGCGGCAATAGTTCCAGATTGCGTTATATGCTCTCCAAGGTTTTCACCCTGATTAACACCAGAGAGAACAATGTCAGGAGGATTGTCTTTGAGCAGGGTTTCAAGGGCAATGGTTACGCAATCAGTTGGTGTTCCCTCGACGCTATAATGCTTATCTCCGACCTTATTAAGCCGCAAGGGGTGATTCAAAGTAATTGCATGTCCTCTCCCGCTTTGATCCGATTGTGGAGCAACAACCCAAACATCGTCGCTGAGCTGGTGGGCAACTCGTTCAAGAACTGCAAGGCCAGGGGCACGAATGCCATCATCATTGGTAATAAGGATGCGTCTTGGATAGGTCATGATTTTGTCTCTGGTGCAATGGTCGTTAAACCGTTCATGTAAGGAATGAGGATATCTGGAATTGTAACGGTTTGATCCTCTTGTTGATAGTTTTCCAAGATTGCCACAATGGTGCGCCCTATTGCAATCCCTGTACCGTTTAGAGTGTGAGCAAATTCGGGTTTGGGTTTGCCGCCGGGCTCTAATGGCCGATAACGGGCGTTCATTCTCCGGGCTTGATAATCACCGCATATAGAACAACTAGAAATCTCGCGGTATGCTTGCTCACCCGGCAACCAAACTTCAATGTCATAGGTTTTTTGCGCAGTGGCCCCAAGGTCTCCTGTGCTGAGCATCATGACACGGTAGGGTATCCGTAGTTGTTTCAGGACCTCTTCTGCTGCTCCTAGCATTCGTTCATGTTCGTCGCTTGATTGTTCTGGGGTTGTAATACTAACCAGTTCGACCTTGCTGAATTGATGTTGACGTAGCATACCGCGCGTATCTTTGCCTGCTGCACCTGCCTCTGAACGAAAACACTGGGAATAGGCGGTGTAGCGCAGAGGAAGTTGGGTTTGCTCCAAGATGGTCTCACGTACCAGGTTGGCTAAAGGAACTTCAGATGTTGGAATCAGCCAACGATCGTCTGTAGTTTTAAAGGCTTCTTCTGCCATTTTTGGCAATTGACCCGTACCAAACATCGTCGATTCCCGCACGAGAGTTGGTGGCATAATTTCCTGATAACCAAATTTCTGAGTGTGCAAGTCCAGCATAAAGGCTGCAAGTGCTCGCTCTAATCTTGCCAGTGCGCCCTTTAGAATAACAAAACGAGATCCAGATATACGCGAGGCTGTCTCAAAATCCATCAGCTCAAGTTGCTCTCCGATCTCATAATGTCGTTTTGGGGTAAACTCAAAATCCTTGGGAATACCAACTTCACGCACCAAAACGTTGTCACTCTCATCTTTTCCGGAGGGAACATCATCTTTTGGGATATTTGGCAAGCCTGCCACAATTAGCTTCAGTTCATTTTCGATTTGACGTGACTGCTCTTCTAGAGCTGGGATCTGCTTTTTGATTTGCTGGGCCTTTTCCATAAAGGGAGCTGCATCTTCTCCCTTTTGTTTTGCCTGCCCAATGGCCTTGGCAACAGTGTTGCGTTCATTTTGTAACTGTTGCAGTTCTGTTTGGACATGGCGGCGCTTTTCATCTTTTTCAATAATGGATGCCGATAGTGGTGGCGCGCCACGGCGGGCCAGGCCAGCATCTAAGGCTTCAGGGTTGTCACAGATCCATTTTAAGTCAAACACGTTGAGTGTACTCCTGTTTGGGTAACGATTTCTGGGAGAAGCGTAACAGTTGAAGAGAGCTCTCGTAAAGAAGGTAAAGTGGCAGGGAGAGCAAAAGCATGCTGAGCACATCTGGTGGCGTCAAGAATGCCGAAGCGATCATTATGAAAAGAAACGCATATTTACGTTTCTTTTCCAAAAATTGTTTTTGCACCACTCCAAGTTTTGCCAAAAGCAGGAGGATAATCGGCAATTGAAAACTGATGCCAAACACCAGCAGTAGTTGCATAATCAGTGCTAAATATTCATGCATGCGCGCCTCAAGCTGGATGGGCAGGTGACCAACTGTGGCAGGAACCTCAAATTGGATAAAAAACTTCCAAGCAGCCGGAATAACTACAAAATACGCAAACAAAGCCCCAATGCTAAACAGGATTGGAACGGCAAATAGAAAAGGTATAAAAGCTTTTTTCTCGTGGGAAAAAAGTCCAGGGGCGATAAAAAGCCATGTTTGAATGATGATGATGGGAAGCGAAATGAAAGTAGCTGCAAATAGGGCAACCTTGATATAGGTCATGAAAGCCTCTGTAAGACCTGTGTAGATCAACCGACGTCCCTCAAGGCTTTCAAAACTGGTGACCAGTGGCTTGGTAAGCAACATAAAAATTTCAGGGGCAAAGTAATAAGCGATGCAAAATGCTGCAAGGAATCCAAGCGTTGCGTACAACAGCCGGCGCCGCAATTCAATGAGGTGATCAATCAAAGGAGTTTCAGTGATTGGATTTTTATTTGTGTCCATGCGAGTAATCCGACGTATGCGGGGTTTCAGAATGCTGCGGTTCGGTTTTTTTCTTAATATCTTCGCGCTCAGCAGCGTAGACAAGTTCGTCTATGTGCGATTTGAATTCCCGTGATAATGAGCGCAGACGATACATCCATTTACCAACAAACCGCAATACGGTAGGGATTTCTTTTGGTCCTAAAACAACCAGGGCAACGATTGCAATGACTAAGAATTCACACCAGCTATTAAAGTCAAACATGGGACAATCTCTCAAAATAAATTTTGCCGGCCTAACTGGCTTTTTTACGTGCCGTAGTCTTGGTGTGAGGGGTGGAGATAACTGTGGCCGTTGGCTTCGCCTCGGCAATGTGAGGAGACTCTTTTTCAGAGTTTTCCTCATCGTTTAAACCCTCTTTAAAGGCTTTCATACCCTTGGCCAGATCTTTCATCACTCTTGGCAGTTTTCCAGCACCAAACAAAATTAAAATAATTATTAGTAAAATCGCAATTTGCCCGAATCCGAGACTCATCGAATACTCCTATAGTTTCTATACAGACCAGTTCATACTATTTAAAAAATTGTTTTAAGTCAAATAAAAATGCGAAAAGCAGTGTTGAGGAAAATGGCTAACTTATACCCATACCGGATCCGATTGGGTGTAGCTCCAACATAACATAATGTGTGCCTAGCAAAGCATCTCCTTAGCCCAACACTCCGGATGTCATACGTGGTTAGCTGATTTTGCCCAACGTCACCTATATGCCCATGATAATGGTCATATAGGGTGTTAGGACGCTAGGAAAAATAACCTTTACAATTTAACTAAAATACTTTATAGACAGCGTTACGCAGCAAGATCAAGCAACAGAACGCGAAACACGATTATAAATGTTATTTTTCCTAGCGTCCTTAGTGTACAAAATAGAAATATCCGGTATCCAATTGTTTTTTATACTGGTATTTTGGGAGGATATATATTATATAACAATCAGGATTGGATTAACTTTTTGTATATTTAATGGGAAATTATAAAATGTATAGATTAAATTTAAAATTATTTGTGCTGATTGGATTTTTTGTAGGGGCCTGTGCCTCAGTTGTTCAGGCAACAGATGAATATCTTATTCAGGTAACCAAGAACCATCGGAACGGTGAAAATGAGATTAAAATTTTTGCACCAGGAAATCCGCGACGCTCCATTTTCAGCAAAAGCTTTTTCAAGGGACAATGGGGTATGGAAGATCAGGAACTGTCAAATCATGGACTTGGATCCCTATTACAACGACTTACATGTACCCCAAATAATTTAATTCTTCACGGTCATGCATGGCCAGATCAGACCCAAAATATGCCAAAGCTTCGGATTGAAACCTTTGGGTCTGTTATCTTGAATAATCGTATCTTCTCCAAATGTCAGGGTAGATCGTCCATTCAGATCCGTGTTGAATGACAATTGGGTATCCGAGGCTTATCTGCGATTATGCTTGCAAGT
>JBDLIP010000126.1 GCA_039714795.1 Pseudomonadota bacterium
TCAGTTATATTTTTAGCTGGGACGACTCGGCTGAGCCAAGCCAAAAAATTGACCAAAGCCGTTCCATCGCGGATGTGGGCATTTCTCGCACCTGTGATTTCAACCGAGTTTTTGCAAGCTTGCGGCAGTAGACAAGGGTCTTGCGAGAAAATAACCTGACAATCAGCGCCTTGCAAGAAGTCTGTGATAAAAATAGGGCACGTTTTTTTATCCACCAAAATATGGGAGGCATTTTTTACAAGAGCGCGCAACCGTGTTGCAAATTCCTCTCTTGCATAGAGGCTGACATTCTCTCCAAAATATTGCATAACCTCTTGAGGCTGCCCAGGTGGGTTTAAAAAGAGCTCAGCCTGTCCACCAACATGCACAATGGCAAAACCTAGGGGAGCAGGTAGAAATGGAATATCGCTTGCGCGGATATTGAACAACCATGCAACTGAAGCAGGAAGTGTCAGAATGCAGGTTGCAACCCCTTGTGTTACAAGGGAATCTGTAATCTGTTTCAACTTTTCTTGTGCTGTTTTTCCTGCAAATTGTACGTCGTGAAGTTTCAACTTGGTTTGTGGTCGCGCTGGCTGGTCAGTCCATAATTCATCAATAGGATTACTTGAACACGGAATCCATTCGGTTTCTGTCTCCGTCACTTCATTTTGAAATCTTTCGAGATTTTCACGGGTGTGCAGCCAGGGATCAAAGCCAATACGTTGCTTTGCTTGGATATGATCCTTGAGCCATGTGTGCGGGTTGATGTTGGCAAGTGGACATATTTCGACAACCGTTGTGTCTACTTGATCTTGTGCTTGTAGTGTATAACGACCATCAACAAACAGGGCTGTTTTTTCTTGTAACACAATGGCAAATCCAGCACTGCCGGAAAAACCAGTTAGCCAGCGTAGCCTCTCCGCATGGGGCGGCACATATTCCCCCTGATGTTCGTCCACTTTTGGAACTAAAAATCCATCGAGCCCCTCTTTTTGCAAAAACCGCTTAAATTGGTTTAGGCGTTCAGTGGGCGACTGCAACGACGAAGTTGTAACCAGGGGATGAGTTTGGGACATGAAGTGCACTCCTATCACGTTCTTGATGATTATTATATATCCGTGCTGAATCAAAATGTTGAATTTTATACTCTCGTGAAATCAAAACCTTTAGTTTAATGATAGCGAGAAGCGCGCAGTTTACAAGTGTAAATGAGCACTTTGAGCGTATCAGGAAACAGAGGTTTTGATTTCACTTCGGTATATGATAGCGAAAAACGCACAATTTGATCCAGCTTCAGTATACGTGAAAATATTTATGCGTGAAAGAGCACCTTTCATCAATAATCTGTTCCCATAATGTATTTAGAAATGATTTACATAATTTTTATCTAAAAATTTTACGTCTTTTTAATCCTTATTCTGTGTAATAGAACTAGGAAAAGAGCATATTAGAGAAAACCTTGATAATGTAAGGGAGGGGTCAAAATGGCTGAAAGTATTCAACACAAACTCGACCGGGTTCGCCCGCCAAGAGTTCAAATAACATACGATGTCGAGATTGGTGAAGCCATTGAGGCGCGTGAACTTCCGTTTCTGATGGGAGTGATGGCCGATCTATCGGGTAAACCCAAAACAGCTTTACCCAAATTGAAAGAACGTAAATTTGTTGAAATAGATCGTGACAACATTAACGACGTGATGGCATCCTACCAACCTCGAATTGCAATATTTGTCGAAGACAAACTTGCAAAGGCAGGCGGCAAGCTTGGCGTTGAGCTGAACTTTAAATCAATGGATGACTTTGATCCACTCAATATCGTTAAACAAGTTCCAGCTATGGCAGAGCTTTATTCAACCAGAGTTAAGCTTAACGATCTGCTTGGCAAAATGGATGGTAACGAAGAGCTGGAAGAGCTACTAAACAAAATCATGAAAGACAACAAAGTCCGTGATGATATTAAAAAGGGAGCTGGCGCGAAGAGTGCGGCTATGGACAAAGTCCTCAAAGAAGGCAAATTGATGCGTGATGAATCACAGCGTGATTTTGCTAGTGCTTTGCTGCAGGAATTTGTCAAACAGCTGACCAAGGAAAAGGTCACAAGCGCTGATTCCTTATCTTTTATAGCTAAGAATATTCAAAGAATTGATGCCCTGCTTACCGGACAACTCAATGAAATTATGCATCACCCAGATTTCCAATCTATGGAAGGCTCTTGGCGCGGGTTGCATTATTTGGTCATGAAAACAGAGACCGGACGGCTTTTGAAACTGCGTGTTCTTAACATCACGAAAAAAGAATTGTTGAAAGATCTCGAAAGAGCCGTTGAGTTTGATCAAAGCCAATTGTTTAAAAAAGTTTATGAAGAGGAATATGGCACTTTTGGTGGTACTCCCTATTCTTGCTTGCTTGGAGATTATGAATTTGGTCGCCACCCGCAGGATATGGCACTGCTTGAAAAGCTCTCTCAGGTGGCCGCTGCTGCGCACGCTCCCTTTATGACGGCAGCAAGCCCTGCGCTTTTTGATCTGGATAGCTTTACCCAGATGGGTGTGCCACGAGATCTAAATAAAATCTTTGAAAACACTGAGCTTGTGAAATGGAATTCATTCCGCAACAGTGAAGATTCTCGCTATATTGCCTTAACGCTGCCTCGCATCTTAAT
Source organism: Pseudomonadota bacterium (assembly GCA_039714795.1). Taxonomy (NCBI): domain Bacteria; kingdom Pseudomonadati; phylum Pseudomonadota; species Pseudomonadota bacterium. The sequence goes on from JBDLIP010000126.1 coordinate 2,645, forward strand.
GCGACTACCCTACGGGGCCAAAACAATTCCGGTTGAAGGAATCAACTTTGAAGAAGATGTCGACGGTGTCGACAACAGCAAATTCTGTTGGAGCAATTCGGCTTATGCCTTGGCTGAGCGCGTTACCAATGCTGTTGCTCTTTATAAATGGCCAGCTGCGATTCGCGGCGTTGAAGGTGGCGGTATGGTAGCAGGGCTTCCAGCCTATACATTTAAAACCACCGATGGAGATGTGGCTTTGAAATGTCCAACTGAAGTTGCCGTAACCGATCGCCGCGAGAAAGAACTCAGTGATCTAGGGTTTATCTCACTGTGTCATTCCAAAGGAACTGACTTTGCTGCTTTCTTTGGCGGGCAAACAACGCAAAGGGCAAAGCTATACAATTTGGATTCAGCAAATTCAAATTCACAACTGTCAGCTAGATTGTCTTATATGTTGGCATGCTCACGCTTTGCCCACTATATCAAAGTGATTATGCGCGATAAGGTTGGTTCTTTTATGAACAAACAAGAGGTTTCCAAGTATCTAAATACCTGGATTGCTCAATATGTCTTGATTACGGATCACGCAACTCATGCGGTAAAGGCCAAATACCCTCTGCGAGAAGCTCGTATTGATGTTGTCGATGTGCCTGGGAAACCTGGAAGTTACCGGGCTACGGTCTTTTTAAGGCCTCACTTCCAACTGGAAGAGTTGAATGTATCCTTGCGTTTGGTGGCTGACTTGCCTCCACCGGTTACAGGGTAAATTTTTTAACACAGCAGTAAAAATAAAGAAATATACAATTAGGAGGTAAAGGACATGCCAATTACATCTGGAGTTGGGGCAGAATTGCGGACTGAAACGTTTGTGTTTCCTGAAGACGTTGGTAGTGGACAAATAGTGAATAGGGAGCTCACTGTTAAGTCTTCATATGGACGCGGAGTTCATACAGCAGATATGGCTTTGCAAGTGCCTGAGCTGCTGGAGGCATCACTTCCCAATGTGGAGACAGCAATCCGTCTTAATCACTTTGAGCACGGTTTGCAAAGCTACTTCGTACCGAACGCAGAAAACCATCAAGTTGCTTCAGGTACAGTGCGGAGTTTCAACATTCTCGTTGTTGTTCCTAATGGTTCTTATGTACCCATTTTTGAAACAAAGCTGATAAACCGAGAAAAAATTACAAACATAAACGTATTGTACTTAAATGAAAAGGGGATAAGCGAACAATTCAGTTATGGTGATTGCCATATAGTTTACAGCAAAGTTGGACGTGTGATGACTTTGATAATATTTAGAGCTAAAGATTACATGCATGAATTCCATGCCGTTGATGCAGAAAGTGCAGATCCTGTGGGTCAAACTGCAGCTCAATATAACTTTGGCCTAGGTACTGGAGAGACTACCGATAATGAACCTGCAGAGCAAACACCTCCAGAAGAAGCTACAGTTGAATAATAAAAGCAGCAAAGCAGAATGCCGCACCACGATAAAATTGAAATTCTGGCTCCGTTGTTCCATCGTATGGTGGACGAGGAGCCTTCTGTTTCAGAGGAAGCCAAGCCACTTCGGACACTCAGCGTAGCAGAGCTTAAAAAATCCATTCGTGAGGAGGTAAGTTGGCTGTTAAATACCCGTTATAGCCGGTTACCCTTTTCCATTCATGCACTTGATGATAATAAGAAATCATGGAACGATAAGTCAGCCTACGGCTTGATCGATTTCTCGCATTTTGATGTGACACAAACATTAGGAAAACGCAAGCTTGAGCGCCATATAAAAAGGGCGCTTGAGTTTTACGAGTCACGGTTGCAGGATTTGGTTATCTCAGTAAAGTCTTTTAACCATCGAGACCAGTCAGCACGTGTGGTTATTAGTGGTGACATTAACGCCGTACCAGAGGCTGAACGTTATACTTTTCCAGTAGATGTGCAGCAAGCAATTTGATTGCTCTTACACGTCCGTCATTCCGAACTTGATCCCATTATTTTTTTTTGAATAACCAACAAAAGAAATGGCTCTTTTGCGTTTTGAGTGGGTAAGCTGAATTTTAGGTAGGCGAACAGCGTAGTTTCAGTTGGTAAAAATCCGAATTTCCAGCAAGTAAATAAACCATCGTTTTAAATAATTTATTCTTATACCCTTTTGTTTTTCTTTTTGTTACTT
>JBDLIP010000127.1 GCA_039714795.1 Pseudomonadota bacterium
AAAGGCTTCGATACACGTACGAGTGCTTTGCAGACAATGATCTTGCCAGGCTCCTGTAACCAGCAACACGGTTCCAGTCATCGTGCAGACAACCATCACAATGATCGGTGATAAAATACTCACCAAGCCCTGCACCACTCGGTTATCGAGGCTCTCATGGGTATCGGTTACAGCAGCGTGGATAATAGGAGCCAACCCTAAACCAGAATCTGTGGCAAATAATCCTCGATCAAAGCCAGAGCGAATCGCCTCAAACAAGGTATACCCCAACATCCCCCCTGTCACTGAAGATGAGGAAAAGGCTGAGCTAACAATCAGTGCGAGTGCTGGCACAATTTGATCATAGAAAAACACCAAAATCACCACACAGGTGCTAACGTAGATCAATGCCATCAAAGGTACAAGCGCAGAAACAACGTGAGCAAACCGCTGCAAACCTCCCCAAATCACTCCCCCAACCAGAGCAGCAAGACCGACCCCAAATACCCACGGTGCAATACTTAATTCTTTAATAGGCAAAGATAGTGAGTGCACCTGCACTAGATTGCCAACCGTCAGGGCTGAAGTAACGGTCAGCACACAAAATAGCTTAGCGAGACTAGGCGCTTTGAGTCCTTTCTCCAGGTAATACATAGGTCCTCCCACGTATTCTCCTGCTGAATCCTTTTGCCGGTAATGAACACCTAAGTAACAACCAACGTACTTGACCAACGATGCTAGCAAGGCCATCACCCACATCCAAAATAGGGCTCCAGGACCACCTGCTGCAAGTGCTACCCCAATCCCTGAAATATTACCAGTTCCCAGGTTACCACCTAAAATTGCCGCCAGGGCGTTAAAGGTAGAAATTCCCCCTTTTTGCTTTTGAGTTTGCACCAACTGAAACGAGGTTTTTAGTTTTAAGATTTGGATGAACCGCAAACGAAAGCTTAGGTATAGGCCAAAAATACCAATTAAGGGTAAAATAAAATACAAGGTCAGCCCTGTCTTTATCAAATCAATCATACGCGAATCGTCACCACTTGCTTGGCTTGTGTGTCCATAATCTAAAGGATAGGACAATTTGCCTGGTGGGTCTATACCCGTGCTGAATGATGACCGCCGTGTTTCTAAGAAAAATTTTGCTTTTTGGGCAACTGCATCATATCCAAGATCAGAAGTCCGAATCAAAGCCAGTGCTAATTTCTGTTATCCTCTGTGCTTGTATGGTTTTCTGATGTTGTGCAAAACGCTACCACAGCAAGAATAGAAGGAGGAGACGCCAATCCAACCTCCTTCATATTCAAGGTCCGAGCAAAGTGCAAGGGAGGCTACGCACTCCGCTTTTCCTAAGCATCCTAATCTTAATAACAACCAACCGTCCTAACTATGGTGAGTCTACATCTTCTTATTAATTTTAAAAGCGCTATGTTTGCATAGTAGTATTTGTTTTTTGCATTATTGAATGCAACCATATCCCAATAGCATTCAGGGATGTTCAGTGAGAGTATGCTGGTGTTCAAACAATGAGTTAGCAAAGGTGTAATGGCGGCGATATTTTTGTTCGTAAAAATTGACATTGTAAACTACCTTTTGTATTAATTAGATTAACGTTTTTATGTAATTAAATACTTCTTGTTATTAATTTCTCTTTAAGAAATTTTCCAAAATATTTTATCCGCTTAATTTCAGAAAATTTGTGAGAATATATGTAGTATATTTTCATAACCGGCCCATTTAGTTTGGGTAATACCCTTATTAGTTGGGAGTTTTTTTGTGCGTACTCTTGTGAAAGAGCTGCTATTCCCATGCCTTTAGTTGCCATAATATGTAGACCCTGGGAAGAATTAACAGACAAATACGGAGTTCGAGTATTGGAATGGGCGCCAACTTCTAAAATCCAATTAATGTTTCCATACATGTGTATACCGTGGTTTCCGAAAGTCAGCAACCTATGGTTATCTAAATCCTTTTCTTTTTCTGGCATTCCAAATTCTTCCAAATATTTCTTACTTGCATATAGTCCTAGATGAAACGATGTAAGATATTCCTGTACTAAAGTTGGTTGGTTGTCCACATATGTTCTAATGGCTACATCAACCTCTCTAGTTCGTAAATTTAAGTTTTCGTCACTAGCAATGATAGTTATTCTAATTTTGGGATAGATATTGAGAAAATCAGGTATGTATTGAGGTAGCCAAAAAGAAGCCAACGAGTTTGTTGTAGCAATTTTTATTTTCCCAAGCGTTTCTTTACTTATTTCAGCAATTTTAGATTGGGCTTTTTCAGCTTCCTCAAGCATTTTTTCAGTACTTTCATAAAGCAAAGTTCCTTCCTCAGTTAAAATCAGTCCTGCTTTTGCACGTACAAAAAGAGGCCTTCCAATTCTGTCTTCTAAAGCCAAAACCTGCCGACTGACAGAAGATTGGCTTAAATTCATAGTGTTTGCAGCTTTTGATATGTTGGAGAATCTAGCCACATTATAAAAAGTTTTTAGTTTGTTCCAATCCATGATTTACTCTCCTGTACAGCAGAATGGAGTTGCTATCACATCTAATGTCAAGTGGGTAATTGTGTCTTGTATGTTTTTCTTAACAATCCAAGACATGCGATCAATGGCTTCCTCCGTATTATGAGTCATTTTATAGCCATGGTAATTTGTCTAGTCAATCCTGTAAAAACAAAAACAGGAACCCCGACCTCGTAGTGCCTTGAAATCGTTTGCTATTTTTTAAAAGTAGGGATTCTACGGTAAAGTAGTGAAGTTTTAGTTGCATTTGTTGAACAACTCATTGCTCGTTTTGTTGCTTGATATACCTAGCACGGGCATACCGACTTCTAAAACATCCCTCCATCGATGTATTGGTTATCCTCTAAGAAGACTCCACCCTCAAGCGAAGTTCCAACAAGATCCTCTAAAAAGACAACATCATCATTTAAACGCTCGATATCAGTACATTCTTCTGGACACTTTTGAATTCCATCTTCCAATGTAACCAATTGCCCCTCACCTCCTGCCATCATTAAATTTTCCTCAAAATTGTTACCCTGCTTGAATGCAAACGCGATAAAATCTGTAAAATCACCAAGTGATAATTCATTGTCATCGACCCAGTCCATTAAATCATCAACAAATGCAAATTGTTCTTGATCCCCTCCTTCAAATTTAACCTTTTTGACATCCAAATCATCTCCTGCAAGTCCATTGCTTAGGTAGAGAACAATATTACTGGTCTCTCCTAACGCAATCGGTGATTCCCCCTTAATAATAATTTCTTGGGTCGAAGTATCAGCTCCACCTGCACCATCACTAACCTCGTAATCAATGGTAAAAGTTACACTCTCAGATTCAAACAAAGAACGAAAGATGAACTTAGGGTCAAAAAACACTTCTTCTCCCGTTGCAACGTCCAAGATAAATTCGGCGGTTTTTTGTGTAGCAACATTTTCAATCACAAATATAACCTCACCATCGCTTAGATCAGGACTATCCAAACTAATTGTGAAACTTTCAGGATTGGAAGATTCAAGCTCACCAACTGCACTAATTAGAAGGTCTTCAGGCAGTCTATTCGCATTTTCAAGTTTATTAAAAGCGAAACCATTAACTTCATTTTCATTGACCATTACAAATTCATCACCATCGATCAACGGATCTCCTTTGCCAACAATAATCAGCTTTTCAAAAGAGTTATCCGTCCCCCCCTGACCATCACTAACGACATAATCAATAACGATCTTGACTTGTTCACCATCAACCAGTCCCAAAAAAGCACCGTCAGGGTCATCAAAAGTTTCAATTCCTTTATCGGTCAAACTAAGCGTTGCAACACCACGATCAGTTGTAAACTCGTAACGAACCAAACCAGCACTGATATCCCCAATGGCATCTGAAACCTCAAGCATAAAATCAGCAGGTTTGCTCAATATATCCGGATCTGAAACTGCACTCAAAAATAGTAGTTCTTTAGGAGTGTCAACGTCTGTTGCATTTTCAAGTTTGTTGAGGACAAATTCATTCAGTTTGTTTTCTTTAATGAATCGGATCTCATCGCCATCAACCGGCGGTGTATTTACACCCTCAACCGTAATCGCTTGAAACGACGGTATCGTCCGACCTTCAGGATCGATTACTTGATATTCTATTGTTATCACTACATTTTCATCCTGAGCCAAGCCAATAAAAGCTGAATCTGGATCCATCCAGGTTTCCAAGCCTCGATCCGTTAAAGCGAGAGTTGCAGTGCCTAGATTGGTGGTAAACGTATACTCAACCAAGCCAGCATTAATATCTCCAATTGCCCCTGAAACTTCCAAGAAAAAATCTTCAGGTTTTTCGATGATTGGATCTGAAACCTCACTCAACCGTAACGTAATTGGATCACTCGAATTGTCCAACTTATTAAACGTCAAGCCATCCAAGTTATTTTCAGGAACAGGAACGATCTCCGGATCGTCGGTCGGTGGCGGCGTTAAACCTGCAATGCTGATCGCTTGCACAGAATCATCCGACCTGCCTTGGCCATCACTTACTCGGTAATCAATGCTAAAGGTGACACTGTCGTCAGCTGCCAAATCTGCAAAGATGCCATTGGGATCAGCAAATGTCTCTTCCCCTGTTGCCAGATCAAGCGAAATTGTTGCTTGTTCCTGAGTTGATACATTAGTGATCATAAATATGGCCAAGCCATTATTAAAATCCGGAGCGGAAATCGTAAACTCATCTGGATTGGAAGAACTCTGATCCAATATCGCACCGATGAACAGCTCTTCTTTGGCT
>JBDLIP010000128.1 GCA_039714795.1 Pseudomonadota bacterium
AACATGGGACAAACCTGCATACCAGTCCATTCCAACATGGGACAAACCTGCATACCAGTCCATTCCAACATGGGACAAACCTGCATACCAGTCCATTCCGACATGGGACAAACTTGCATACCAGTCCATTCCGACATGGAACAAGCCTGTACATTATCCTGTTCCAACATGGAACACACCAGTATGGAAAGATATGGCATCTCCAGCTACTCCTTTGCAGATGAAAAATCTTGATGTTTTTGGCCAATTGCCAGTAGAATTCATCAATCATCCTTTGGTATCAACTATGCCTATTCATCCTGGAATGGAATCTCTTAAACCTTCTATCGCCGACGAGATTGCACTTGCTCACGCGATGGGCCAGACTTTACGTCCAATTCCAACTTATCATGTTCCTACACCTTTAGATTCATTTGTTCCTACAACAAGTGGCCTTTTGCCTAAAAATCTAGTTACTAAAACAACTGATTGTAACCCTTTTGCAGCTCCTTTGCAGCTTAAGCCTTCGTTTGAAAAATTCCCTGTTGCTGGAATTCCTGGTTACTCATCAGTGCAGACTCAAGGTACAATCAACCCTTTGTCAGACGTTCGCTACATTGATAACGCCACAGAGACAATCATTGATTGTTTTCTTCCTGGAGTAAACGCTGAAGGTTCAGAAGTTGTATCCGTAGGTGACGAAATTCGCGTTCGTTGTCCTTTAAAGCAGATTGGACCAGACATGCTCAACATGACTAAAGGCACTTTCTCATTACCTTTGCCTAAGCTTGGTGATGGTAGCCGTTTGCAAGCCCAGGCTAAAAACGACTTTTTGCGCATTACAGTTCCAACAGCTGCAAATGTTGCAAACCAAATCCAAAAGGTTAACCTAGCAAAAATCGGTTAATTCAACCAATTGCTAACGCAGATCTGACAAGGCTCCTTTTTCAAGGGGCCTTGTTTTTTTGTTCCCAAATTTGTTTTAAACGCGCATCTCTCCCACAATTCCACCGGTACAAACCATAACGCAGCGGATTTTTCTTAGCATAGTCTTGATGGTACGTTTCAGCCTTATAGAATTCACTAGCTGGTAAAACTTGGATTACTACTCCTTGACCTAACTGCCCTTCGATACTTTTCCTGGATTCTATCGCTTGCAGCATTTGCGTTTCATCCAAATAAAAAATAGCAGCTCGATACGAAGAGCCTTTATCACAAAACTGCCCCTGATCATCGAAAGGATCGATGTTGTGCCAAAAGATCTCAAGCAGCTGGCTGTAATTTATCTTGTTGGGGTCAAATTCTATTTTGACCGATTCATAATGGCCAGTCCCCCCTGCTGAAACATCCCTGTATTTCGGCTCTTTCACCGTTCCACCGGTGTAGCCAGACACCACATTAATCACACCGGGAACTTTGGCAAAATCGCTTTCCATACACCAAAAGCAGCCGCCGGCAAAGATGGCAGTAGATTGATCGGCATTCATCGAGTTTCCCTTCTGTACTGCTAGAATAAAGAAAAAAGTCAACAAGATCCTGTAGAAATTCTTCATCATTGCACCTTTGGCTCAGCATAAGTCCGCACAGGCTTTTGTGATCGAGGCACAAACACCAAGGCAAGCGAATTAATACAATATCGTTTGCCGGTTGGTTCTGGGCCGTCATCGAAAATATCACCCAAGTGCGAATCACAACGCCCACAACGTACCTCAACAACAGGTCCAAACCACCATCTCTGCTCTTTGACAGCCCGTATATGCGTCAAATCAATCGGTTGCCAAAAACTAGGCCAGCCGGTCTTTGAATGGTACTTGGTTTTAGAATCAAACAACGGATAATCCCCGCCACAACAAGCACAATAGTAAAGTCCATCTTCATAAAAACTATCATAGCGCCCAGAGCCTGCCCTCTCTGTCCCTTTTTCTCGGCAAATATGAAAAACTTCTGGTTTGAGAACACCTTTCCAAAAGGAAATTGGCTGCTCGCGATAATCAAAGGCCCCGAACACTGTCTGCACTTGCACACTCACCATCCATAGCCCTGCAAAACTGATCAAAATTATTTTAAGCATTCGCCCCCTTGTCAGAAGTCAGAGATCAGAGATCAGAGATCAGAGATCAGAGATCAGAGATCAGAGATCAGAGATCAGAGATCAGAGATCAGAGATCAGAGATCAGAGATCAGAGATCAGAGGTCAGAGATCAGAGGTCAGAGATCAGAAATCAGAAATCAGAAATCAGAAATCAGAAATCAGAAATCAGAAACAACTAATGCAACGTGGCACAAAATGAGCATCAGAGCAAGCATAAACCGGCACTACAAAGCCCCTATGATTTCTGACCTCTGATCTCTGACCTCTGATCTCTGACCTCTGATCTCTGATCTCTGATTTCTGACTATAGCGTTTTGCAATCGGTTATGCTAGGTTCATTTGTAGTTGGTTGTTGCGCAAACGTTAAGGATTTAAGGTTGTTACCCCAGTAGATGTCCCCTTCTCCTTTTTCTAAAAAAGATAGTCGTGAGTTTGGAATCCTGCGTGGGTTTTTCTGGCCGATTCATGCCTGGGAAGCCAAGAAATTTCTTCCCCTAGGCATCTTAATGTTTTGCACTGTCTTTATCTACACGGTGCTGCACGACACCAAAGACACCCTGATTATTACAGCCTCAAGCAGTGGCGCTGCTCTAATCCCATTCCTTAAAGTTTTTATCACCATGCCCGTTGCAATTTTATTTGTGGTGGTCTACAGCAAACTCTCCAATTTTATCAGCCAAGAGCGCTTGTTCTACGGTATTACGCTGTCGTTTCTAGGAATCCTTGGGCTGTTTGCCTTTTGGATGCACCCTAATAAAGAACTATTGCATCCCGATCCGCATTGGATTAAGTCCTTGCAACAGGCATACCCTCGATTGCAACATATTTTTGCCATGATGGAACTGTGGAGTTTTGCATTGTTTTATTTGATTTCGGAACTTTGGGGCGCTGTGGTGGTTACTCTTTTGTTCTGGCAATTTGCTAATGAGGTAACTCGAACGCGTGAGGCCAAGCGCTTTTATAGTTTCTTTGGCTTGATCGCTAATTTTTCTCTTATTTTTGCGGGCCTTGCCTCTAAGCACATGGCTGACATACGTGGTTGCTATCCGGCAGGTGTTGATATCTGGGTTATTTCAATTCAGCACATTGTCGTCATGCTTGTCAGTGTTGGCGTGCTGATGGTTGTTCTCTACCGTTGGATGCACGTGAACGTCTTAAATGATCCAAAGTACTATGACTGCTCATTAAACGAAGGATTACATCACTCAAAAGCCTCCTCGCCACCTCTGCGGCAAAGCATGAAAGTGATTTTCAAATCACGATACCTGGGGTATATCGCTTTGTTGATTATTGGCTATAACTTTTCCAACAACTTGTTGGACGTTGTTTGGAAAAGCCAGCTCAAAATCCAATATCCGGACCCCAATGATTACTGCATGTATATGGGAAATTTTACTATGATCATGGGATTTTGTACCATGGGCATGGTTGTTTTCTTTAAAGGCATCGTACGCAAGCTTGGTTGGTTTGCAGGGGCGATTGTATCTCCAGCATTCATGTTGCTGGCAGCTATACCTTTTTTTGGAGTCGTTTGCTTCCAAGACGCTTTTCTTGGGGTAAGCTCCTTTTTTGTGTGCACACCATTGATGTTGGCTATTGGTCTTGGTGCCTTTCAAGAAATTACCAGCAAAGGTAGTAAATATGCTCTGTTTGATCCCACCAAAGAAATGGCATACATGCCACTAACTAAGGAGCTGCGCATTAAAGGCAAAGCCTTTGTCGATGTAGCAGGATCAAAAATTGGCAAAGCCCTGAGTGGTTTCATGGCTGGAGCGCTTCTTATGACCACAGGCGCCCCCAATATTAGCCAAGCCACTCCCTTTTTTGCTATTTGCGTGTTTGTCATGATTGGGATATGGATGGTTGCGGTGTGGAAGTTGAACAAACTTTATAAAGAGAAACAATTGCAACATGAGCAGCAGGAAGCACAAATTCCCATTACTCCTATTGCAGTTGTAACAAAGCAGGCTCCAAAGAAAACCATGCAGAAAGTAGCCTGAGTTGCCTAGGTAACTAAGTTTTGGATAAGCCCTAATCCCTCCATATTCATCTTTGGCTTCCTTCCTTTCAGCTGATACGCAACGATGCTATACTCTCGTGAAATCAAAACCTCTAGCTTAATGATAGCGAGAAGCGCGCAGTTTACTTGGGTAAATGAGCACTTCGAGCGTATCAGGAAACAGAGGTTTTGATTTCACTTCAGTATAGCTAAAAGATTCACTCAGAAATTAGTAGGAGAACGATGCCGAGTATGGGAAATATTCATGTGGACTTTAAGAATATCAAATACAGTTTCCACTAAAAACCTTTTTCGTAGTAAAAGCTTTTCAATTAAAGGCATCAAATAGTTTTTCATATTTCGCCTAATACCTGTAATTAATTTCAAACCTCGCTTACATCTCAAGCTTTTATAATAAAATTTACTAAAATCCAACAGAAAATAAATGTTGACTTTATCTACAAGAAAGTTTTATAGATTTCTTCATAAGCTTTAACAGGCGGTATGAGTGAGTTGCAATGGATCTAAATCCAGCAACT
>JBDLIP010000129.1 GCA_039714795.1 Pseudomonadota bacterium
TGAATTCACATAATTAACCTAAGTATTTAAAAATAATACATTAAGTGGCAAATTTTTGACTCACCCAAAGGTACCTTTTCGCAGATAACGCCCCAAATTAAAAAATTCTCGATAAATAATTAAACACAATAATAACCTCATAAAAATATTTCCAAAACCTACAGTAGATATAGTATCAATCTTAATCAACATCAACATTTATAGCCAATATCCGATCAACTCGAAACATAAGTTCCTGGTTGATCTGGGTACAACGGGCTTTCATGCCCAGGTATTGTTCTCCTAAATAGGTTGCCATACTTATGCTCTTTGGAATAACCACACGCTGAGTTTTGGTGTCATCGGCTTTCAAGTAGGTAATATCAAGGGATTGGCCCGTTTCAATCGCCTTTTCAATCAGGGCAGATTTTTGCCGCAGTAGAAATTCAAAAATGCGGGCATCGGTGCGAATATCATGTTTTCTGATCGGGGTTTTCAAAACCACCCCTGCAAAAGAGGTACATCGGCTGAGGGCAACATACATTTGTCCTGGCACAAATGTGCCCTTGCCAATATCAATGACAACATGATCAAAGGTTTTACCCTGGCTTTTATGGATGGTAATGGCCCACGCCAACCGAAAAGGAAACTGGGTAAAGGTTCCAGCAGGTTCTGAGACGATCTCTGTGCCATTAAACCCAAACTGAAAAACTTCCCACTTGAAACGATTCACGAAAATAACTTCATCGGTATCACTGAGACGAACGCGTACATAGTCTTCACCCTCAGAATTTCTTTTAATGGCTTCAACAACGCCAATACTGCCATTCACCCAACGTTTTCTCGAATCGTTGTTGAGCATCATGATTTGCGCCCCCACCTTGAACTGTAGTTCGGTGGACGTTGGAAAATACTCACGCCCAAACTCACCCTCAATCTCAGCTTCTGTTTCATGCAGAGTACCGGAAAGTTCTTGCAGATGCGCGTCGTTGATTTCGTCCGCCCTTTTATTGGTGGTGGTCAGGCTGATGGAAAGGCCTTCGTGATTTGGTTGAAAATCAGGCAGGTACCTAGAGTTCAACTGAGCCATGTCTGCGTCCTGCACCGAGTTATGACGAATTTGGTTCAACAAATCAACAAATTCCTGGTCTTTTTGCCGGTAGATTTTTTTCAACTCAATGATTTCGATTTCTCGGTTGCGGAATGCATGCGCACTAAAGAAATAAGGTGTTTTATAGTGCGTCCTAAAAACTTCTTGCTCATGAGCGATCACCACCGGAGGCAATTGATATAGATCTCCAACAAAAACCATCTGCACGCCCCCAAATGCTTTCCCAAGCTTGGGGCCATAAATGCGCAAGAACTCATCTATACAATCCAATAAATCCGCACGCAACATCGATACTTCATCAATAATCAGCGTTTTTAGGGCTTTATAAAGATCTGGATCCTTTGGTATAACCTTTTTTTCTCGTATTTTTTGTGGGGTAATATCGATATAAAAATTGAAAAAACGGTGAATAGTTTGCCCTTTAACATTAAGAGCAGCTACGCCTGTAGGCGCCAACACTACAGGATTTTTTTCACATTGAGCACAAAAATAATTCAATAGAGTCGATTTTCCCGTGCCAGCCTTACCAGTAATAAATAAGCATTTGTCTGTATTGGCCATCATCTCAATGGCGTGCTTAAATTGTGGGTTGATGTCAAGTTGCATGTAAGGGGCGTCCTCGTGGTTAAAGCTTATCACCCTAGTCTTAGCAGGAACTGCAAGTAGAGTCACGTAATTGTGGTGCAATATTTACATGCATTTTAGCCCTTGGCCTATGCTTTCGTCACCTCATGTTAAAAAATGCTGGGATCAAGAAGTTAATTACACCTTAGATTAGGTCAAAGAAAAGTACGCCAACTATACTCGCCCCGGGCACAGATTGCGCTTTTGGACACCCTCTGTATGACGTTTGTAGAAGACCTCTATCTAAAAGCGCAATTTATGCCCGTGACGGGTATAAATAAGCACTTCGAGCGTATCAGGAAACAGAGGTTTTGATTTCACTTCAGTATACTAACAAAAAATTAACCCCCCTCCCCTAGACTAGATAAAAATCACAACTTTCTTTTAGGGAGAATAAAGTCTCATGGCCAATAAACCCACAGCCAAACTCCAACATTCATTTGTCGATAAATTTATCTATCTTTTTGACAATACACTCACTCGGGGCTCTCTGTGGCTGGTCTACTGGTTGATGATAGTCACAATCGTTGTGATTGCCGTAATGTCAGCTATTTTTATTTATTTTGAGGTTAACCCTGAGCTAGAGACAATGGATCAAGCGTCACGCATGCTGTTTGTCGAGTTGCTGGCACCAGGAACCCTTGGCAGTGAAGACGGAACCTACCTCTACTATGGTCTTGTGTTTATTGTCTCTATGTTCGGTATTGTCTTTTTTTCAACTCTTGTCGGTTTGATCACCACCGCTTTTGAAGAACGCATTGATTCATTGCGTCGTGGTCGTTCTCCCGTTATTGAAGACGAACATATAGTGATTTTTGGTTGGTCGGAAAAAGTACCAACTATCATTCGGGAATTTGTCGAAGCATACCGAGATGAGAAAAAGTCAAGCATTGTTATCTTCGGCGATGCAGACAAAATGGAAATGGAAGAGCAAATCCAATCTCAGGTAAGTGATCGGGGCAATATCAAAGTTATCTGCCGTTCTGGAAAAGCGGGGGAACTGCAAGCGTCGAAGATAACGAGCGTCAACACAGCCAAAGCAATTATTGTTGTTGCCCCTGAAACTGAAGAAAGTGATATCCACGTAATTAAAAATCTGATGGCAATTGTCAAAAATCCGGAGCGACGCAAACGACCATACCAAATTGTTACGGAAATTCGTGACCCACATAATACAGAACTTGCTAGCATTGTAGGTGGTGATGAAGTGGATGTCATTTCGGTCACTGAATCCATTGCTCGCCTGATTGCTCAAACCTCAGGCCAGGCCGGTCTACCAACCGTTTATGATGAATTGTTAAGCTTTACCGGCAACGAATTCCACTTTTGCAAGCTCCCCCCAGAGATGACGGACCACTCATTTGGTGAATTGGTTTTGGGATATGAACAATCAGCGTTGATAGGGATTGCCCGCAATGGCTACCAAGATATTGTACTAAAACCAGCTTTTGATAACAAGCTCCAAGTCGAAGATCAATTGATTGTTCTAGCTGAAAGCAAACGCCGAGCCCTTGCCCAATTTAACGATACGCCCCAGATAGAAAAAACGGCCATTATCCATCCAGAAGACAAAGCGGCCAAGCCGATTAAAACTCTTATTTTGGGTCACAATTGGAAGTTACCAATGATTCTAAAACGCCTGAATGAAATGGTTCCTGCAAAATCATCGCTAACTTTTATGGCTGATATAGCCATGGATAAAGAAGAATCTGCCCAATATCAAAAAAAACTCAATAATTTTTCCAATTTTTCTTTTGTTGCAGGAAATACAGCCGATCGCCGTCACCTGGAACAACTGAATCTAGCAAATTTTGATAGCATTATTATCCTCAGTCCAGCAGGAGAAGAGCAAGTGCATGACGGAAATGCACACACCCTGGTCACATTACTACACACCCGCAGTATCATTGCTCAAGCCAATGCTGATACAACCATCGTTACTGAAATGCTGGATGTGCAAGATAAAAAATTGGCTCAAGCAGCACGCGTCGATGATTTCATTGTCAGCGATCAAATCATCAGCCGCATTATGGCACAGTACGCACAGAGCCGGCACCTGAGCGATGTTTACAGCGAATTGCTTGAACCACATGGGGTTGAAGTCAAAATGTATCCAGCCAGCAAATACGTCAAACTTGGAACCCCTGTCAACTTTTTCACGGTTACCAAATCCGCCCTAGAGTGCGGAGAGATTGCCTTAGGTTATCGCCTCAGCAATGAAGTGAATCAAAAATCCAAAAACTATGGTATTAGAATGAATCCCTTTAAATCAAAGATGATTGATGGATTTAGCCAGAGCGATAAGATTATCGTGTTGGCGGAGTAGCAGAAATCAGATGTCAGATGTCTGATTTCAATTATTTTCAATCCGAAAAAAAAGGAGGAAATCAGAAGTCTGATTGCTCTTAACTAACTTAAGTGTAGAAGCGGGTTTCATGCCGATTTTAATCCCAGTTAGTTCAGGATATATATGTTGCGTTTCAGCACAGCACTGCTTTGCTGACTACTGCTTTGGCAAAATCATTGGCTTGCTTTGATTGCTCAAGTGCTTGGTATACCCGTCCCGGGCATAAATGGCGCTTTTAGATAGGGGTCTTCTACAAACGTCATCCTGAACGCTGCATCTGCAATTCAATTTCATCACGATGACGAATCTTGTCCAAATATTTGAGTTACGGAAACAAGATGCAGTCACTCGGGGCGAATATTGTGCGCTGCACCCCATGGACTGGACAAATTTTAGGACTTTTTAAGTGAGTTTTTGTCCACGGGTTCTAAAAAATTAATACCATGATCATTTCAATTAGTC
>JBDLIP010000130.1 GCA_039714795.1 Pseudomonadota bacterium
TTGGTCTCCATAGTTACACACTAGAGAGCGGAATCTTGGAAGTTAAACTAACTCCCTATAGGTTTTACGTCCAATTCCACTTGAAACGTCGAAGAGCCATAAAATTCAAGAGACTCCAGTTCCTCGGGAAAATAGTTCTGTCCTGAAAAGCCAAGCGGCGTATCGTGATCGTAAACATACCCCTTGCCATAGTCTTGTTTCTGCATCAATTGGGTTGGGGCATTCAAGATATGCTTAGGCGGCATCAGTGACCCTGATTTTCTAGCTGTTTGAAAAGCCTGTTTCATAGCAACATAAGCACTGTTTGATTTAGGGGCTGTGGCTAAATAAATCACAGCTTGAACGATAGCCAGCTCACCTTCAGGAGATCCCAAAAAGTGATACGCCTCTTTGGCCAACAGGGACTGTTGCAAGGCATTTGGATCAGCAAGGCCCACATCTTCACTGGCAAAACGGACCAAGCGGCGGATGATGAATAGGGGATCTTCACCTGCAACCAGCATGCGCGCGAGCCAATAAAGAGAAGCTTGTACATCTGATCCGCGCATGGATTTATGTAGAGCACTGATCAGGTTGTAGTGTCCATCCTGACCCTTATCATAGATTGGGCGGCGGCGTTCAAACAGCTGCAAAAGTTTTGGAGTGTCTAACAACTCAGTTTGCTCAAGAGCAAAGAGCTCTTCGCAAAGATTCAAAAGATGCCTGCCATCACCATCCGCCATGGCACAAATGGTTTGCCTGGCATCGGTGGTAAGAGGGAGCACAGACTCTTTTAATTGCTCTGCTTTCTTTAAAAGTTCTTCCAAACCATCACTTTCAAGGCGCTTGAGCACCACGACTCTACAGCGAGAAAGCAGAGCGCCATTGAGTTCAAAAGATGGGTTTTCCGTGGTAGCACCAATAAGGATGATGCTACCCTCTTCGATGTAGGGCAGAAAAAGATCTTGCTGGGCCCGGTTAAATCGGTGAATTTCATCGACCAACAGCACAGTCTTTTTCCCGGCTTGGTGCGCTTTTTGCGCTTGTCTGAAAAGCGAACGCAGCTCGACAGCGCCGCTAGCAACAGCTGAAACACTTGCAAAAAGGCTACCATTTTCTCGAGAGAGGATACGGGCAATGGTGGTTTTGCCACATCCGGGAGGACCCCAGAAAATGAGTGACGGAACGTGTCCCTCTTTCAGCAGACGGGTCAGCATGCCCTCAGATCCCAACACATGAGCTTGCCCGACGACTTCAGACAGATACTGTGGGCGCAAGCGGTCGGCAAGGGGC
This sequence comes from Pseudomonadota bacterium, assembly GCA_039714795.1. Lineage (NCBI taxonomy): Bacteria > Pseudomonadati > Pseudomonadota > Pseudomonadota bacterium. The sequence goes on from JBDLIP010000130.1 coordinate 1,273, forward strand.
CGATGCGGGCTTGAGTCTTCCTTAGGCAAGTTGTGCATTGAGTGCGCGGCGCGAGTTAAGAGCTGTCGTTATGGTGCCGTCATCCAAATAATCAAGTTCACCACCAAGGGGGACGCCGTGAGCGATAGCGCTGACTTCGACACCGGTAGGGCTCAGACGATCCATAACGTAGTGAGCCGTGGTTTGCCCGTCAATCGTTGCACTGAGTGCAAGAATCACTTCGCTGACTTCAGAATGAGCGACTCGTTGTACAAGTGATCCAATTCTTAAGTCTTGCGGTCCCTTACCATCAAGAGCTGAAAGTGTGCCACCCAGAATGTGGTAACTCCCTTTAAAACTAGCAGACCGCTCAAGCGCCCAAAGATCTGTGACGTCTTCAACAACACACAAAACCGATGGGTCACGACGGGGATCTTGACACAGGGCGCATGGGTCTTGTGTGTCAATATTGCGGCAGATGGCACATTCCTTAACCACGGTTAAGGTGTGAGTCATCGATTGGACAAGTGGTTTGAGAAGATTTTGTTTGTTCTTAAGCAAATGTAGAGCCACACGCCGACCCGAACGCGGCCCAAGGCCGGGTAGCTTGCTGATCAAACGAATGAGTTCCTGGATTTCTGGGCCCATACTTTTTCGCTAAAAAGGAAGGTTGTCCGGCAAAGCCATACCTCCTGTGACCTTGGACATTTCATCAGCGGCCATGGACTCAGCTTTAGATTTAGCGTCACTGACAGCAGCGATGATTAAATCTTCCAACATTTCAACGTCGTCCGCGTCAACAATACTAGGGTCCAATTTGAGTTTTTGTAACTCGCCTTTACCGTTGACGGTGGCTGTGACCATCCCTCCTCCAGCTTTACCGTCAACCACAAGGTCAGCTAGTTTCTCCTGGGCAGCAATCATCTTTTCTTGCATTTCTTGCGCTTGCTTCATAATGTTTTTAAAATTTTTCATCACTATCCTCTTGCTGCGTGAGTGGGTTCAACGGATTGTATTGCGGCACCTGGAAATGCCTCTAAAGCTTTTGCCACCAACGGATCTTTTGCGGTTTCAGCAAAAATCTTTTCCTTCTTCGTTTCATTTTGTTCAAAAAGTGTAGGCATTCCCTCTTGTGTGGAAACAATGACGTCCCAATGCACATTTGTCCACTGTTTTAATAACTGGCCCAAGCGTTTGGGTAAACTCTGAGGCGCTTTGTCATTGAGTCGCATTTCAATTTTGCCAGGGGCGTAGCTGACTAAGTGCACATTGTTTTTTAAGTGCGCCAATACTAGGGGTTCCCTTTGTTTGGCGATAAAATCAACAACTTCAACGAAAGTTTTTGGTAAATTCGATGCAGCATTATTATCAGATTGCACTGTTTGTGGTTTGACCGTCTCCGATTTACCCATGTCTGGTTTGGTTGGCTGTTGCGGAATCGATACAACGTTCTTTGCAGGCGCATTTTGTATGAGCGATTCAAAAGAAGGCAAAGTACTGGCATAGACAAGTCGCAAAATCACCATCTGACAGGCTTGCTGAGGCACTGGGGCACTTTGGGCTTCGTGGAGTCCTTTCAAAGTAATTTGCCACAGACGATTAAGCGTTGGCATGGTAAGAGACTGTGCCAAATTCTGTGCTTCAGTATGATCAATTGCAGGTATGGAGGAGGCGTTAGCGGCGGCAGAAACGTTCAATAGTGTAAGCCCATGGATCATCTCAAGCAGGTCATTTAAGAGGGTGAGTGGGTCAGTACCGATACTATAAAGCTCTTGTACCAGATCCAATACCGGTTGTGTTTCGCCCTTAATAATCGCCTTGAGAAGTGTAAAGAGCTTGCCAGCTTCAGCCAGTCCCAGCATATCGCTGGCACTTTGGGCCGTGACCTTGCCATCGCTTAGAGCAATAGCTTGGTCTAAAAGCGAGAGTCCATCTCGACCTGATCCGTCGGCAGCACGCGCTAGTAGGGTAATTGCTTTTTCGTCCGCTTGAACTTTTTCCTGTTTGCAAACCCAAGTCAGATGTTTTTGCAAGGTTTCAAGATCCCAACGTCTGAGTTCAAAACACATGCAACGGGAGATTACGGTTTTGGGAACTTTTTGAACTTCAGTGGTGGCAAAGATAAACTTCACATGTGCGGGTGGCTCTTCCAAGGTTTTCAAGAGAGCATTAAAGGCACTTTTGGAGAGCATGTGCACTTCATCGATAATGTAAACCTTGTATTGAGAGGAGACAGGTTTGTATTTTGCATTTTCGATGATCTCGCGAATGTCTTCAACACCCGTGCGACTGGCTGCATCCATTTCAATTACGTCAATATTACGATCTTGGCCAATCGTTTGGCAGCTATCACAAGCGCCACAAGGGTCTGGAGCAGCTGTGACGTCACGCCCGGTACAGTTGAGGGCTCGCGCTAAAATACGCGCGGTTGTGGTTTTGCCGATACCGCGAATGCCTGTCAGTAAAATAGCATGCGGCAACTTTCCTGCTTTAAGGCCATTTGTAAGAACGCGTACCAACACATCTTGACCGACCAAGTCAGCAAATTTGGTGGGACGGTATTTACGTGCCGAAACGCGGTACTCGTCCACCTTGGGTGAGGTTTTGTAATCTGGCTGCGAACTCATGCTACTTTCAAAAATGGTTGGGTTAGCCTACTAAGGATTGCTTAGCATACCCTATGGGGAAGGACAAGTGGCCTAAATGTCTCTGGATTACAGCTAAGGAATGCAAGCGAAATAACTTCCAATTTTATGCGTGCTTTAACCTGAATTTGATTAAAAAAATCTTTTGATTTCAATAACTTTATCTAAAAATTGGAGCCTATCGGATTATTTTGGTTTTTTGCTATTGATTTTCACACACATTTAGCGTTAACCTGATCAGACGTGACGGAAAGGTTGGGTAACCTAACCGCCACTACCACTGCCGGATCTAACCCGATCCAGCCAATGGTAATGACAATGTAGTGCTTTTGCTCCTGTTTGCCAACACATGTTTGTGTTGGCGGCTGCCTGTTTTTGGCTAAAGGTCTGCTTTCATCTAGACCTTTTGGAGCAAGATCTATGTCGTAACTGTTTACTGGCTTGAGGTTTGTGGGAACCCCGGGGGGGCTGCCTAGTAAAAGTTATTACAATGGTATAGTGCCCCCCCAGTTTCTTACTTCCTTAGGACGCTAGGAAAAATAACATTTACAATTTGAATAAAATGCCCTACATAATGTATGCATGATCGATGTTGAAAATCAAGAAAAATTTATTCGCCA
>JBDLIP010000131.1 GCA_039714795.1 Pseudomonadota bacterium
CACACAGCCACAGATTTTACATTCCACCCGCTTACGATACAGGCCATAACGTCGATTTGACGCCGGGTAAACTCAATCCCACTGATTTCCTTTAGGTGGTTGGAATAAAAATCTTCAGAAACACTACCTTTTTTAGTCAACATAATCTTCACCTTCGTTTTTGCATTGAAAGGCATTGATCTATTTCAAGATCAGAATCTATACTCAAAGACAAATGGACCTCCTTATTCTATGTTACGTTCAAAGTGCTTACTTAACCAACACAAACTCCACACTTAATAGAATACTGTCAGACTAAAGAGTTTCATCTGTTGTTGGCATGCATTCAGTAGTGTTTCCTCTTTTAGCACAAATGTTGGGTCCACTGCAAATTTTTTAAACAACTTAAGCCAACATCCGTGATGATGGTCCGTAGGCAGCCTATTTTCACTGAACAATCCTGCAACTTAAGCGGAAAAACTTGCTTTTCCAACAAAAACATCTATATGTTACGTATCTGGGTTTGTAACTGCCGTAATATTATATACCAACGGAAAATCAAAACCTCTCGTTTTGAACTCTTTGAGCTTATCAGTAGAGAGCGTATCAGTAGACGATAGGTTTTGATTTTCCCGCACTATTATATCGCTGCACCCCTTTATTATTAACGTCTAATTAAAGCACGCAGGGCAAAGAACATGGTTTTGTGTGTAGGAAACATATGACATGGAAACGTTCCATCAATTCGATTTGCCCAAGGAATCTTTGCAGGCTTTAGCTGCCATGAATTTTCAAAAGCCAACGCCTGTTCAAGTACAAACCATTCCGGTTGCTCTGGAGGGCCTAGATATTTTGGGAACTGCACAAACAGGAACTGGTAAAACAGGGGCTTTTGCCATTCCTTTGTCGGCAAAAATTTTATCACATCCAGGTGAATCTGTGCTTGTCATGGCACCCACGCGTGAGCTGGCAACGCAAGTCATGAGCGTCTTTCATAAGTTACTGTCTGTTGATCGGTCGGTAAAAATGGCCCTTTTAATTGGTGGAGAAGCAATTGAAAGGCAAATTAGGCAGTTGGGCGCAAAGCCGCGTTTGATTGTTGGAACTCCGGGGCGTATTAATGACCATTTAAGGCGCAGGACCTTGAGGTTGAATCGAACGCATTCACTAGTTTTGGACGAAACGGATTTGATGCTGGATATGGGATTTGATGTACAAATTGATGCCATCATCAATAAGATGCCCAAAGACCGTCAAACTATGATGTTTTCAGCCACCTTACCAAAACAAATTGAGGGTATGGCCGGGAAATATTTAAAAAATCCGGTGCGGGTCAGTGTGGGGCGGGAATCAACTCCCATCAAGGCCATTGAGCAAGATGTGTTGGTGATGTCTGAGAGTGACAAATATACAGAGCTTCTCAAGCAGTTAGATCAACGCCAAGGATCGATCATTATTTTTGTAAGAACCAAACGGGGGGCAGATAAGCTTTCCGTGAAATTAAATAACAAAAAGCGGATAGCTGCTGCTATCCATGGTGACCTGCGGCAAAGCAAGCGAGAAAGTGCCTTAAGGGACTTTCGCAAGCAACAGTATCGCATCATGGTTGCAACGGACATAGCGGCTCGCGGTATTGATATCCCCCATATTCGTCATGTGATTAACTACGATTTGCCGCAATGTCCGAAGGATTATATTCACCGTATTGGACGTACAGCGCGTGCTGGTGGAACAGGTTCGGCAATCAGTTTTGTGACCAAGGGTGAGAAGAGGAAATGGTGGGCGATTGAAGGTTTGCTTGATCCATCGGCAAAGCGAGATATATCAAAATATCCAAAGGCCAAAGGGTCAAAACCAAATACTCGAAAGCATAAAAAATCTAAAAAAATTAAAAAGCACAAACCCGCCAATTCCAAAAATCTACCGTCACTTACTTCTAAAGAAGTTCCCAATTTTGTTGCGAAAAAATTTGAAAAGGATAGAAAATTTGAAAATAGTAGAAAAAAAGCAAAGCCTAAATCATTTTTTAAAAAGTGTGGCCGCAAATTGAAGGCACTACTCTCGGCATAATTTTGTGCTCATGCTGAGAAAGAGCCAACAAAACACTGCAAGATCGATTGATCAAAGAAATGCGCTTATCTCAGGGCAAAGGTTATCGTCTCAGGTATAAAACTGTGACTATTTGTGAGCATGTGGACGGAACACAGGAAGTATTCACAGACGAGCAAAAACTGGAATTTAGAATCCGTACACAGAAACAAAACCAGCCGCATGTATCTGACATCAAGGATCTAAACCACTTGATGGATCAAATTGTAAAAAAGTCCAACTGCAATACTGGGCATACAAGCCAAATTGCAGCTGCTTGAAAAGCCTAGAGGTTATTAGTTTACGAGATAACAAAAGCGGACATCAGAAAATTGCAGAAAGCGGGACATTAGAAAATTGCATTGACAGGGGTAAAAATGGGATCCTGAATCGTAAGCGTTTGGAATTCATTGGCCTTGCGGCCAGGAACTCCAAACGCAACGTCCAGGATGACGACCGAGAAGGTTGTAACCCCTTTTTGAATTATGCCTAATTTTTTAATTTCATCCTTGGGAGAAATCATTCCTTTAACTTCTGGTGGGGAAGTGTTAGACTTATTCAAATACTGAAGTTGCACCAAACTGTTGGTTTTCTGGCACGCACGTAGCGTGCTCACTTAACTGATGTAAATTGCGAGTTGGTCGTTACCATAGATCTCAACGGTTCAATGCAGCACGGGCAGAGTTAAAAAAACAATGAACTACAGGAGGACATCATGCGGGTTTTGGTTATCGAGGACGATCAATCAACTGCAAAGTCAATTCAGCTGACACTCAAATCAGAGGGATTTGTGTGTGATACCACATCCATTGGTGAAGATGGTTTAGAGATTGGCAAGCGGTATGATTACGATCTGATTATTTTGGATTTGATGCTGCCTGACATTGATGGGTATGAGATTCTTAGACGGTTGCGTGCAATCCAAGTCGCGACCCCAGTGATGATTCTTTCGGGGCTCTGCGATATCGAAGATAAAACGAAGGGATTGGGTTTTGGAGCTGATGACTATCTCACCAAGCCTTTTAATCGGGAAGAGCTGGTAGCTCGTGTGCGGGCCATTATTCGTCGTTCGCAAGGACACCCCCAATCAGCAATACAGGTTGGACGGCTTACGGTGAATCTGACGACTCGTATGGTTGAAGTGGATGGTGAGCCGATCCGCCTTACAGGTCGCGAATACGCCATTCTTGAATTGCTAGCGATGCGCAAAGGGGCGACTCTTTCAAAAGAGGTGTTCTTGAATCATTTATATGGCGGTATGGAAGAGCCCGAGTTTAAAATTATCGATGTATTCATCTGTAAGTTGCGTAAAAAATTGTCCGATGCCCTGGATGGTGAAAATTATATCGAAACAGTTTGGGGACGCGGCTACGTGTTGCGTGAACCTCGCGTAGAAGATGAGAAGTCTTTGAAGTTGGTTGACTCGAAGGTGGTTGATGGCGAAAGAGCAACAGCAACAGCTGCTATCCCTAGATAGATTACCCATTGTGAGATTTTTAATTTAAAAGGCGTCCGAGAGGGCGCCTTTTTTTGTGGGATGACGTCCGTGTTGGTTTCACTGAACAACCCTAAAGATAATCTGAGTGCTTTTGACATTGACAATGGAAAAGGGTAAGTTGTGAAACTTGACTCAAGATTTTATAGGAATAAGATAAAGGAGCCCCTCACATGAAAAAAACAATGATTGATTTACCAGAAGCTATGTTCGTTGGTCTTACCGTAAGAACAAACAATGCCAATGAAAGGGACCCCTCAAAAGCCAAAATTGCTGCCACTGTTCAGCGCTACCATCAAGAAGATATGCCAGATCAAATAGAAGATCGCATAAGGCCGGGTGTGACTTTTTGCGTATATACAGATTATGAAAGCGATTTTGCAGGTGATTACACTTTTTTTATTGGGGAAGAGGTTGAAGATTTTGAATATATACCTGAAGGCTTTAGGACTTTGATGATTCCACCTCAAAGTTATACTAGATTTACAACCAAGTCTGGCCCTATGCCAGATGTTGTGATTGGGGCTTGGCAGAATATCTGGAAAATGTCTCCTCAAGAATTAGAGGGTGCAAGGTCTTATATTGCTGATTTTGAAGTTTACAATGAGCGAGCAGCTGACCCTCAAAACACAGTGCTTGATATATATGTAGGCGTTGAAAAGTAGGGCGTGGTTCAAATTGGGGTTACACCAGGGCAGTTACGACCCGTAGGCAGAAAGACCTCTTATCCAAAACTCAGGTTAAATATAAAGGCTCTTTTGAAAAATGAGTGGGTAATTCAAATTTTATGTCGGTGAGCAGTGTGTATTGAGTTTGTTAAAATCTGAATCTCCTGCAAGTAAATAAATCATTGTTTTAAATGATTTATTCTTATCCCATTTTACTTTTCTTTTTACTGCTTGTTTGTTGGAAGTTCGTGGGGGCTCATTGCCGCCCCCACGAGCTT
>JBDLIP010000132.1 GCA_039714795.1 Pseudomonadota bacterium
AAATTTTAATTTTAAACTGTTTTATAATTTTCTGGTAAAAGTGTAGTCGCATACATTGACGATCTTTCAGTAAAGAAGACTTGAGCCAGATCGCAGACCCGACCATGATGGATAATAATATTTCATACATATCATAATGTTATGTGCATTCGCTACAAATTTTTTTCCAAGTCTACGGCGGTAATATCTGCTTTGTGCAGAAGATACAAGCATAGCACCTATCATGATTGTGGGGACGCGGAATGAGGAGCTTGAAATGGTAGAGCAAAAAGATCGTGTGGAGCAAGCGAGTAACAACTCAGGAGCACAAAATCAGAAGACTGCTATCGTAGACGAGGATATCTCAAACTCCAACAAGGTTCAAAGACAGCTTTCTTTACTATTCTTCGTGGTTGTTTTCGTTGGGCTGGTTGGGGCAATGCTCCACCAATGGTGGTTTCCACCACTTTGTGTTGTCTTCTATTTCCTGATTGGCCTCTTTCTCAGCAAGAAGGTACTTAACACAGGAAAACTCGCTGACGGTGTCTACTATATGGGATTCCTTTTTACCTTATGGGCACTGTTCATCGCTTTTGTACCATGGGGTAAGATTAGCGGGGAGCTATCAGCCGACATTATCATCACGCAATTTGGCATAGCGCTATTAACCACAGTTTTAGGAATCACTTTCCGGTTATTTTTGATTCAATCGCAGGTAACCTTATCGGATCAAGAGATCGAAGCGAGGGAGTCCATCGCCACCGGCATTGCAAAAATGAACAAGGAACTCAGTGAAGCTGCTAACGACTTAGCTCGGACTCGGAAGTCTCTGTGTGAAGAGAGTGAAAATGTTCTAGCACAGATCCGTAAAATAGTACTGGAAGAAGTCAGATCTGTTTCAGGGGAGTTATTGAAGACGCAAGCATCTTATACATCGACTGTTGGTGAACAGACCCATTCCTTATCGAAAATGGTGAGCGAGATGCGTACGCTGATAGAGTGCTTTGAAATAATTTCTAAGGAATCGGATAAACATATGGAATCTTATCAGTTGGTGGCGCAAAATTTCGATAAAATTCATACTAACGTAAAGAATGTTACAAAGGATTTTGAAAAACTGAAAAGCAATCTTACAACCACAATTGTTCAAATAAAAAATGCCGGAAATGATGTGGAGGCATATGATCGGCTTGTAGGTGTGTCACACCTGCTTACTAGTGCTGTCAAGAAGCTCAATGATAATGTGGTGTACTATGAGGGTGCAATGAAGGAAAGCATTCAGCTTGTCAACGATCTCCTTAGTGATAGCCTCAAGGAATCCACATATGATTAGAGGCACATTCCCTCCCAGCGAGAAGTCTGATGTGTTCAGCCTTAGCGTGGCAGAGATACTCTTGATGATGTTATTCGTTGCAATGGCGTTCTCTTTTTACTCAGATCTTGAGGCACAGATTGGGGTAACGGTTGCCGAGAAAAAGGCAGAAGAACTAGAGGAATTGTTCAACAAGGAGAAAATGGAGAACAAACAGCGAAAGAAACGAATTAAAGATTTAAAGACTGAAATCATCCAACTGAATGATTTTGTCAACCATCTACTCGGGAAAAGGTCCGACGTACATCTGCAAAGCAGTGAATACAGTTGTTGGAAGCTTGTGGACGTGCAGCAAAAGAAACTGTCGAGTTTAATGCGCGGTTGTGGGACTGGTTATCCTCGCTGCACTGTGACTAGTGGCAATTTGTTTGCAATCCACATCCGCAGTGATGGAATGCTTAATGTGACTCAGCGTTGGGATGAAGGGGGGGATTTGGCTGTAGATAAAGTACCAGGGGCGAAGGCATTAGTTGGTAAAGGAACTGTGACCATGATGGAATTCCGACGGTATGCTGAGCAAATCTTTCAATGGAGTGAGTCGCAAAAGGTTCGCTGCAGATTCCACGTTGATGCCTCCTCCAAAGCCCCGAGTTTAAGTGCCGATTTTGTAGCCGAGAGGATGCACGTTATTGATACTTACTTCTACCCTAAAAGATACTAATTAGTCTCCCTGCTAGTGAAGCGTAAGGAATTAAAAGTTGCACAGTTTTCAACGCGACCAGGACCCAAGGCCGCGGGGTCTAGTGACGTGGAATTTCAAAAAGAGGTGGAACGATTTCGGAATCTCATGCTTCTTGCTGTATTGCGTCGTCAAGGTCATGTGTTTGCTTACCGTGATCTCAAAAACATAGGATCACAATACGAGCTTAGTGTAGCATTCCAACTATTGGCACTGAAGAGTGAGGAAAGGCGACTGCCAGCGGGGTGGAGCAAACTCGCTAGGCGGATACACATCCACATTAGAGTGGCTTTATTGGGGGGGAGTAAGCTTGGAGTAGTCTTGATGCACACAAAGCGCATAGGGCGTCAATTTTGGCAATTGCTGATGCTGAAAAAAACGAAGTAAAGTCGTAACTACTCACACCCTCTTACTCCCCATTGAGCCAGCATCACCCGCAAGAGCCAACTGAATAGCGATAAGAGGATTGTAACCTTTGTTCGCCATAGTCTGCAGGTAGCTTGATATACGACAATAAGCCTGGGCATAAATCTGTACGGGTGTAACCTAGGGCGTCTAAATCCTCAAAAATCTCATGACCGAAAAATGAACTTGATGAGGGTAGAAGAAGGCGCACATCGCCATCCAACCCACGTGGCTCATACATCAATCCTCAACCAATACCAGAAAAGTAAGTGCCCCCATAACAATCGAAATCACCCATACAAATCAATCACATGCAAATACAAATGAAGTTCATTTACTTATCTAGTAGTCGATACTGGATGCGTGCAAACGGGACAGAATTCATTCCCAATCAGACCACAAATCCAGGTCCACGTTATTTTCTATAATAGCTGTCTTATCAATGAGTTACATGTGTTTTTGACCGCTTTTTGAACCGCCTGCAAAGCCAATATTTCAGTATTTCTCACCAGTTATTGGGACTTCTCTCGGCAAATGAAAAAATACAGGTTCAAATTGTGGGTAACAAATTTGGCCCAAAATGGGCGTTTTTAGACGCCCTAGGTGTAACCCGTCTCCCGCACCCAATTGATCTCATCGCCTCAAGCAATATAGTAGAGTTGTTGCGAAATAAGAAATATCATCTATGCTAATGATTTATCACAAATTTCTATATGGAAGTTCCAGAGGCCACAAGCTAACTCCATAAATGTATCAGCCATAGCAGGGCGTTTATTGCGAAAAATATCAGTGACACACTTCAATCGTTTGATTCCCGCAATTGTGTTTTCAGAAAGCACTCGTAATTGCGCAATGAGGTGGTTAATTTTCTTCTCAACCTGACTTAGCGTACCGCCTTTTGGTTTTTTTATAGGCATCAACACGCTTAACTCTGGGTAATCTGTCTCGATTCCCTGAAACCCTAAATCTACAAAAACATTACACTCAACAGGAATGAGTTGGGCTAATCCAGAACATATGAATATCGCATAATCGTGTTTTTTCCCTTCATAAGTTCCGATCAGTATTAACACCCTCTTACGTTCATCATTGAGAATAAGATCCCAAACTCAGGGTCATTTTTACCCCCTACAAAATTGAGCTTCAATGATAACGATTATATCTTATTGAAAAAATGAATGTTTTTATATTTCTTGAGGTGAAAATAAATACGTTAAATGATTGTTTGTAAGGGGTAAAATAACCCCTACATGTGAGCAAAATCAAACGTTCGAAAAGAAAGAGCAAAATTCCTCTCTTCGAAATTGAAACGAAAAGAGTTAACTGAAAAGTTGTGACACATCATATTCGTTATCTTGGGAAAGGGGCTGATGGTAAACCCAAATTCCACCTAAATTTTATTCTCTACGAAACTGATTATCAACGATAACGAGTTCATCTTACTGAAAACATGAATATTTTTGTATTTCTTGAATTAACAATAAAAGCGTTGAGTGATTATGTGTAAGGGGTATGATACCCACCTACAAATGGGCTAGAGCAATCCTCAACGAGTAGTTGCAGTTAACAACAACCAAGGAAAAAACACTTAGCGCTATCAATAAAAAGCTGTTAACTCAGATGTAGGGGGTAAAAACGACCCTGAATTTGGGTAAGATGCTTTCTGGTATGACGCTTTTTCTTCCCCGAATAACACGCTTTCTGTTGCTCATGCTCCACGGGCCTTTGCACAGGCCGTTCTGTGCCATCCAGGTATAGCTCTGTAATATCTTGAAATAGATATGAAATTTCATCATTACTGAGGCTCCCTCTTAAGGGCAGTACCCGCTCACGCGCTAAGACCTTTCTCAAAATCGGTAATAACTCCTCTACCCAACGACAGGCTTGGGAACGGTCCACATCAAAACACAGCCCCGCTAAATCATAAGTTGGACGAAGCCGCTACGCGGAGAAAGGCTTTGAGGCCTGATTAAATCTAAAATGTAACCTCACGCCCTCGCATAGAGGGATCATTCAGCGACGAAT
>JBDLIP010000133.1 GCA_039714795.1 Pseudomonadota bacterium
TGCTGAATGCTCTAATTCAATGCCTCGAAGTTTAAGCTGCTTAATGGCATCATCACGCCAACCTTTCCAAGACTGGAACAAGGGAAAATGTTGATGCTTTACTGAATTGGCAAATATTTTATCTTCTGGAACTCCCTGATGCAGCAGATCACTGCGGATTTGGTAAAAGATATTACCAGCAATACGCCGGGTAATCAGGGTCGCTTGGATCAACTCGGTATTGCTCAGAGTCTCACTCTGTTTGAATCGAGTCACCAAAGGGTGAACTTCAGGTACCAGTTTGATATGACCGCGACTTTGGTAAGCCTGCAATGCAGCTTTGGCTTGCTCGTTGCCAAACTGTTTTGTAGCTTGTCGCTGCCAGTCCTTTTTTTGCCGGATAATATTTTCCAACCTTGCTGGAGGCACACGGTCTAACAACATGCGAAACGGTGGTCCAGCTTGTACTGCTTGCAGTTGACCCTTGTCTCCCACCAGCACCAACTTGACCCCTTGTCGCTCAACGATATTCAGTAAGATGCCCATCTTGCGGCTGTCAACCATGCCGGCCTCATCAACAATAAACACCGAGCCCTTGCCATATTGTTCACGCCCTGATCCAAAGCTGAGAAAAAATCTATCCAAGGTCATGGCGCGAATGCCAAGTTCTTCCAGGTTTTCTGAAGCGCGTCCAGTCGGGGCAAGACCTAATACCTGATAACCGGTTTCCTTCCAAGCATTTGCGGCTACTTTTAAAGCGGTGGTTTTTCCAGATCCAGCATAACCTACCAAAGTCTTGAGTCTTCCAGGCGTGACCAGATGCTCAATGGCAACTTTTTGCTCCGAACTGAGTCCGCCATATTGAGCTAGTTCTTGATCTGCTTCAGCTTTAGCAGCTGCAAGGTGAGGTTTTAAAACCCCATGGCTTTGCCGTGCTGCGATACGCTGTCCTTGTTCAATGAGTTCAGCTTCAATTCGAATCAAGCTGCGGGTGGTGTAGACTTTTTTTTTGCCCTCAGCCCCTTCAGGATCCTGCAACTGCACTAATTCGGTGGAATTAAACACTCGGGCTTGAATTTCTGAAAATACCTCAGGACTATCAGCATAACGACCAATCACCCGCAGGATGTCTTTATCAGTAAAAGTTGACTGATTTTGACTGACCAGCTCTAAGACCAATTCCGGTCGACTTTGGATTTTAAACAGATTGCGCCGACGGATATCTTCAAAGGCAGCAAAGCGGAAACTATCGAGTCCTTTGAGAACCCGTTGCATGACTTTTTTTGAGTTGCGGTTCAATATCAATGCCCCGATCAGCGTAAGATCGATGATCAACCCGTGCATCAATGCCATATTCTTTAAGGGCACAATTGAGATATTCACACCACTTTTCTCGCCACTCCAGCACCAAGTCTTTATGGTTCCAATCACGATTTTTGAGGCCAAAGCCTTCACGAGTGATGTTGCGAGTCGACAACAATACGTGGCAGTGAGGCTTTAATTGTCCAGTTTTTTTATCGACATCAAAATGAAAATTACACACAGCGACCATGCCGCGATTACAGCAGTGATGTTCGACAAACTCCCGAGCCAGTTTGATGTTTTGCTCTTCAGTGAGTTCGCAGGGCAGAGCGAATTCGATTTCACGGTAGATCTGAGAGTCCATTCTACGTTCGAAGGACTCGATATAATCGGAGAATTTTTGCAGTGCGGCTTGACGATCTTTAGGACAACCGCTGTCCAGTTGTGCCTGCCATTGTTTCATAAAATCAGGCACGTGATCTGGCAGCAACAGCTCTACACGCTGTACAGCTTTGTTTTGATAATCGAAAGTTTTGCCAATGCGCTGATCAACCAGTTGTACGCCAGCACGGTAGGCCAAAGCAGAGACACCACTCTGGCCCTTACCTCGGGAAATCGCCTTTACAGTGAAATGGTAGATAGCCACCAATACACCTCATCATCATCGGGATATGCTCCCGGTTGCAGAGGTGTTATTTGTCCAATTCTATGAGGTGTTCTTAATGGAATTTGGCACTTTACAACGATGAAGATTCAACAAAATCGATCAGGTCGAGTGATGGCAAGTACTGGTTTCTCTGGCAAGACTATCTCGAAAATCGATTCAGTCCAGCTCCTGATATTTTGAATTTCATCAACCAAATTCCAGTCAGATCATAGCATTTGATTTTTGGTTTGGGAAGTGACAAGTCGCTTGCGACGGAGCGGTAGCATTCTCCAAGGATTGGAGAATGTGTAAGCGCGCCCTTGAAAGCCTTGACCAGCAAGGCTTTCCGGGAATCGATGCCAAAATCCTTTGGCATTTTTTTTAAAAGCGCAGGGCTGTCGCCCTGCACATTTTATGATAAACTCCAGGGGAGTGATTTAAGATTTCAATATTCAAAGGGAGGAACCCAGATGACCACGAGTAGCAAGCTTCAATCGATTGAGCAGAAAATAACCAAGCTCAAGCAGCAAAAGGAGCAGGTTGCCCGGCAGCACTTGCAAGCGTTAGCCCGGCTTATCCAAAGGTGTGGGTTGGCTGATTTCACCCCGGAGACATTGGCTGGAGCTCTGCTGGAGGTTAAAGATCTCGCACCACAAAAACAGGAGGACTGGTACCGCGCCGGGAAGATGTTTCTGCAACCCAAAAGAACTACAAAAGCTAGGCAACCTGCAAGCCAGATTACACAAAATCATCCAACAGATACACTACGCGCAACATCAGAAAGTTCGGATCATGCAGCTCCAGAAAACATGTAACTCTGATCTGCGTCGTGCTAGAAGTTGCTCCCTTATCCAACTTGGAGGCTTACTTGAGCAGGTTGGCTTGACAGATCTTGTAGGTATTGAATTAGGTCAGAATTTGGCGTTTCCCCATGATCATTTGATTCCTCAAAAATACCCTCTCAAGTGGTCCGAATTATGGGGTGCATATTAATATTACATTGCAACATATTACAGAATTTCAAATTCCGTAAAAATTACGTACGAAGCTATATTACGTAATTTTTTGGGATCCAAGTTAAAAACTTTTTTCCTTAGGATTAAGAAAATAGCGGCACGGCCACTTTTTCAAATAAATTGCCTAACTGCTATTAATTAAGACCTTGTGAATTTAAAATAAAAGGAGACCATAAATGAAAACCTTTAAACATTCTTTAAAAATGAAATCAGCAATTCTATTATCCCTTTTGACTACACCATCATTGACACTTGCCACTTCAATGATAGAGCCAGAAACCTCTGTGCAACATAGTCAACAGTTAAATCAAGATACGATAAATTTTGAGGATTTGCGTAAGACTTTAAGCTCTATTGATGAGGTTATTCCAACAGAGCAAAAACAAGCTGTTATGATTATTGGGCTTAAGGGCACAGGCAAGAGTACACTGTTTAATATGTTGCAATTTGAAGGAGATGAAAGTGGTATCACTTATTATTACAATGATTCTCATGATGTTGAGTTTGAGCGTCAAGATGGAAAGAAATTTCTCAGTGCAATTGGGGCAGGTTCATTATCGAAAACAAAAATTCCCATTATGGGAAAGCAATATTGGGATTGTCCTGGTTTTGAACATACTGGAGATGCTATACAGTCTATATTAAATGCTTATTCTATTCATAGACTTTTTAAACATACATCCAAAATTAAAATTATTTTAACTTCAAGCTGGGGGGACTATGATAGCGGAAGATCTGCTAATGTTTTAATGGTCATGAAGCGTTTGGGGGAAATTTTTAGCCAGAATCCAGATAAACTTGAAAATGGCCTTTGCATGGTGGTGAGCAAATTTTCTCCAGACTTAGAGCATGATAAAGCTATTAAGGTCATGAAAGTAAAATTAAAAAAGCTTTATAATGAACAAGAAGAACTTATAAACGAAAATAGTCTTAAAATTCTTTTAAACCTTTCTGATTTGCAAAAAAATAACATCGGCATTTTTAGAGTGCCTACATATTTGGGAATTAAATCACTTGTTGATGTTCAAGAAAGAAAAAATATAGAATCTATTCTTGAAGCTGTTGATTTTATGGAAGGACTAACTCCCAAATTGAGTCTAGATCCAAATGCTAAGTCTATTTTAAAAGATTTTCATAGTAAAACAATTGTTGGTCTTAATAATGGCTTTGAAAACTTCTACAAGTTTATGGGAAAGTATATTCAGCAATTTGTTGTTCACACGAATCTCAACAATTCTAGTGCTATCAGGAATTTTTTTGACCAGACTACAATAGCGTTAGAAAACGTTGTATCAAATGGCAAACTTAATAATTTTGTTACTACCCTTGAGAGTTTTCTTGATCAGACAAAATCTATATTTCTTAGGGACGAAGCAGAAAACATAAAGTTAGCTCGTATCTTCTCCATATCTCCGGGTACCCCCATAATAGATGCCCCACATTTCAAAAAAAGTTGCATTTTTTTCAAAATAGTTCTTGACAGCATTTTAG
>JBDLIP010000134.1 GCA_039714795.1 Pseudomonadota bacterium
CCTCATCCATTCATCCGGTGTACTCCACCACACTGAAAATCCAATGAAAATATTAAAAGAATTTAGAAGAATCATAAAACCTGATGGTACTATTCAAATCATGGTATACAATTATGAATCGATTTGGGTACATTTGTATGTTGCTTATGAATTAATGCTAAATGATGGATCATTAAAAAATAGAGCGTTGCGTAGACTTGGCATAAAAAAATATCCTAAAAATTTAGCTGATGCCTTTCGCTCTTCAACAGATGGTACTCATTGCCCCATCAGCCGTTTTTATAAACCCAGTGAGTTTCTACTTCTCTTAAAACAAACACAGTTTAGTGGTCAATACAAAGGGGCATCTGTTTCTCTTTGGATGGAAATGAATAGATTATCAAAAAGATTTGCAGCGATTGCAGATAGGCGACTACCAAAGGAGAGTAGGGAATTTTTATACAGGTTGAACTTTGATAAGCGTGGAGTTCCATTATACGACGGTTTTTCAGCTGGTATTGGTGGATGTTACGAAGCAAGACCTGAATGAAAAAACGCATTGTTACAATTGTCGGTGCCCGTCCACAGTTCATCAAGGCCGCACCACTATCAAAAGCTTTGAAAGAGCATCCTGAAATTGAAGAAATTCTTGTACACACAGGACAGCATTTTGATGCAAACATGTCAGACATTTTCTTTAGTGAACTGCATATTCCAAAGCCAAAATATTCATTAAATATCAATGACGCACCCCATGGACAAATGACAGGACATATGCTTGGATCCATTGAAGAGTTACTTACCCAAGAGCCTACAGATGCTGTTGTAGTCTACGGCGATACGAACTCAACACTAGCAGGATCTTTGGCTGCATCTAAATTACAGATACCCGTGATACATATAGAAGCAGGGCTTAGATCATACAACAGGAAAATGCCGGAAGAAACAAACCGTGTCCTTACAGATCATGTAAGTAGCTTATTGCTTTGCCCGACAAAAACCGCAGTTAGTAATTTACAAAAAGAAGGCATCACAGGTGGCTCTCACCACGTTGGCGACATTATGTATGATGCCACCCTGCATGCTATTGAACGAATTCAGACAGATAACAACCTAAATCAGAAATTTCAGGATTTAGAAGATAAGTTTGCCCTGATGACCGTGCATCGAGCCGAATCAACCGATTCCTTTGACACATTCGAAAAAATTATCCAGTTTGCAAAAAAATTCGCTACTGATCATGCGCTAAAGATTATTTTTCCTGTGCATCCAAGAACAAAAACTTTAGTTAATCAATTACCTAAAAACATAAAAGAAAAATTTATTTTGCTTGATCCATTGAGTTACTTAGATACTCAATTTCTTTTAAGTAAAGCAGAGTATGTTTTGACAGATTCAGGCGGACTGCAAAAAGAAGCTTATTTCCACCGCGTTCCGTGTATCACATTGCGTTCAGAAACAGAATGGGTTGAAACCATTGAATCAGGTTGGAACAGGCTTTGGACAACAGAGTATTATCACCAACGCACAGACATTAAAGATTTTGGAGATGGTCAATCTGCAAAAAAAATGGCTGAGATCATTGTAGATTTTTTACAAACATGAAAACTATCGTTCTATACTCAGCTTATTCTAATGAAATGTCGTATTTTGATGATTGGGTTGACACCTTCAAGGAACATACTGATTATCAATCAGAATGTATCAACGTATTCCAACGTAAAGGCGATTTAATTGACACTAAAAAGAAGATTCAGCAAACAGAGCTTGTTGTTTTGCACCACTCTATGAATGGGGATACATTAAAATATCTACGACCCTTTGTATCTGCTCTAAAAAATCGCAAAGGAAAACTAGTATCTTTTGTTGGCAACGAGATAAATTTACCTACAATCGGAATGGCTTCTAAGATCAAAATATTACAGAAACTTGAACCAGAGATTATTGCTACACAACTCCTTCAAGAAGCTGGAAATTGGCTTTATGCAGACTGTATAAAATCACGTGTTATTTCACTACCCCATGCTCTCAATCCAAATGCTTTTTACCCTACAACTGATTTGGAAAATAGAAAAATCGATATTGGCACCCGATTAGGGCGTTATGGTGTTCATGTCGGGGACAACGATCGTAACAATCTCATTCAGTATTTTCATCAAAATAGTATAAAATGGGGTTTATCAATAGATCTTGGGCTGGATAAAAAAAGTCAAAAGAGATTCAATCGAAAGGAATGGGCACAATTCCTGAACTTTTGCAAGGCTACTATGTCAACAGAAGCAGGATCACTTTATCTCGAACGGGATGATCGTCTCGTTCAAAATATTCAAAAATATCTTAAAAAAAAATCCGATAAACTTATTCTACCACCTGATGAAACAATTCTTCGAAAAATGTACCAAAAGATCGTACCATCTTTACTGAGACAAAAATTTATTCATTTGCTAAAAAAGCAACTCATAGAAGTTGGAAATGTTGACCAAGATGCTGACTTTCAAGAAATTTATCAGAAATTTTTTTCGCAGAAAGAAAGATGCCCTGTCTACTCAAAGGCTATTTCATCAAGACATTTTGACGCCATTGGCACAAAAACTCTGAATATTATGTATCCTGGGCGTTACAACGATATTCTTAAATCTAATGAACATTTTTTCGAACTCAAACGTGACCATTCAAATATTGAAGAATTACTAAGCCTGATTAATAACCCTACAAAACTAAATGAGATCACCGGCCATGCTTGGGAGCATATACACAAAAATCATACCCACAAAAACCGATTAGACACTTTGTTAAGTTTTCTGTAATCTAAGTTTTCTGTAATCTAAGTTTCTTCCTTACATACGTTATTGGCCAACAAATGCATCAAATTATACAAAAACTTTAACATGAATACCTTGAAACAATCCGACAAAGCCGGCTCAACATACTGGGATCAATGTTGGCAAAATACAAATATCCCCACCACTTTCGATCACACCAATCAAAGCCTCGATAACTATCCAAACCTGCAATTTCATCAACTGTTTTCAACACTTATCCAAAAAAATAAGCAATTAAAAATCCTAGAAATCGGCTGTGCCAACTCAATCTGGCCGATATATTTTCATCAATACCACAATGCTGAAGTTTTTGGTCTTGATTACTCAGAAATCGGCTGTGAAAAGAGCCGAAAACTATTCAAGCACTTTAATGTACCTGGAACTGTGTATCAGGAAGATCTTTTTAATCCACCAGAAGAACTAAAAAACACATTTGATATGGTGTTCTCATTCGGAGTCGTTGAACATTTTGAAAACACAGCTGAGTGTTTGAAAGCATGCTCTGCCTATCTCAAACCCTCAGGAAAACTAGTCACAGTCATACCTAACATCCCCAGTATCATTGGTTTCTTGCAAAAAATGGTCGATAGAGATATCTATGACATCCATGTTCCTCTTACAAAGAAAAAATTTGCAAAGGCACATCATGATGCGGAGTTGAATCTTCAAAGCTGTGAGCACTTTATGTCGATTCATTTGGGAATTGTAGTTTCCAAAAAGTTTAGAAAAATGCTTTCCGTTCCCACTAAACTGCTCTGGATTGCTGAACGCTATGGCATTCGATTGCCAAGAAATCGTTTAACTTCTCCTTATATTGTGGCAATCGCAAACAAAGAATGCTCGTCCTAAAGTATCTAAGAAAGGTTACTCACACATGACAAGTAAGCTGGCAACTTTGCCATCCCACAACACACTCCGTTTCAAATTCGGGGCCAACTGGGCAAATTTCCTAAAAACCCTCAACAATGAGCGCATTCAAATCGCTGAGCAATCCATCAAAGACATGCTCAAACGAGATGATCTCAAAGGGCTTAAGTTCCTAGACATTGGCTCTGGCAGCGGTTTGTTTAGCCTGTGTGCCAGGCACCTTGGTGCCACGGTTTACTCTTTTGATTATGATATTAACTCAGTTGAATGCACGCGTGAGCTGAAGCGGCGTTATTTCCCTGATGATGCGAAATGGACTATCGAACAAGGGTCTGCCCTAGATCGGGATTACCTTAAAAAACTTGGTCAATTTGATGTAATTTACTCATGGGGAGTTCTACACCACACTGGAGATATGTGGCAGGCTCTTGAAAGGGCACTGATTCCCGCTGCTAACAAAAGCCAAATCGCAATTTCGATTTATAACGACCAAGGCCGGCCCAGTCGCAATTGGACTAAAATTAAACAACTCTATAATGCACTTCCCAAATCTCTCAGATTTGTGATCACTATCCCATGTCTTTTTAGACTTTGGGGGCTCACCTGGCTTCGTGATTTGTTCAAA